>JAQVWF010000015.1:0-20352 GCA_028698615.1 Syntrophorhabdaceae bacterium | reverse complement strand
GCAGCGTGGTATGCCGTTGCAGGACAAAAGGAAGGATTGGCGGCCGTGATCGTATATTGTTCATTGGAGAACAAGATTGCGCGATTATCTCAACTCATGGGCAGCTTGAAAGGCACGGCAGGAAGAGAACCCCGCTGCAGGGAGAAGAAGCGGGGCATAAAGCCGGTATGGGCGGTAATGTTCATTGCCTTCTCGTTTCTTCTTTTCGCCGGCTCATGCCGGGCAGCCGCAGTCCATGACCACAAGACGGTGCTTATTCTCCATTCCTATCACAGGACAGATTGGACCGAGACCATAATGGAAGGCTTTATGTCCGCTTTGAAGGGGCGTGAGGACCTTACCGTGCATGTTGAATACATGGACACGAGAAAGATCGAGACCGCCGAATATCTCGACAGGCTTCGCGATATCTACGCGATGAAATTTGTTTCTATTCGGTTTGATGTGGTCCTTGTCTCCGACGATAACGCCTTTCACTTCGCCCTTCGACATCAGAAGAAGCTTTTCAGAAATACCCCCATAGTATTCTGCGGGGTGAACAGGTTCAATGAGGACATAGTTGCGGGTCGTGAAAATGTCATCGGTGTCCTTGAAGAAGATGATTTCGAGGAAACATTGGCGTTTGCCTTCCGGGTGAAGCCGGATGCGCGGACGGTCTATGTTGTGCATGACCGGACCAGGGAGAACCGCAAACGTTTTGAAAACCTGTCGCGGATCATGGAGACCTCCTACCCCCATTTTGCGACGAAGACAATAGACAACCTTTCATACTCGCAGGTCGAACAGACAGTATCCACGCTTCCTGCGGACAGCATGGTTTTCTTCATATCCTTATGGCAGGATGAGCAGGGCAGGCCTGTTTCGATGGAAGAGGCAGAGAGAGTACTGAAGACGTCGCCCGTTCCCGTTTTCGGCCGTTCGAGCTCTTTTATGGGAAAAGGCCTTGTCGGCGGCAAATGTGTCACGGGCTTCAGCCAGGGTCAGGCTGCAGGCTCACTTGCGAAACAGATACTCGACGGCAAGAGCCCTCGGGACCTTCCCCGCATGCTCGAGAGCCCGAACCGGTTCATGTTCGATCATGCAGAGCTCAGGGAGCACGGGATCTCCGAGACGATGGTTCCGCGGGACAGTATCATCCTCAACAGGCAGCACTCCTTCTTTGAAGTGTACAGGACAGCAATACTCGGCGCCGTTGCTGTGATCATTGTTCTCCTGACATTCATCACAGTCCTGGTGATAGGTCTTGCCAGGCTGAGACGCACCTCCCTTCAGCTCCGGTCGAGAGAAATGGAGCTTCTGGCTTCACAGGAGACATTGTCGGGAATTCTCTCGGCTTCGCCGAGCGGTATCGTAAAGATCAAGAGCAGGATATTTGAATGGGTCAACGATGCGATGTGTTCCATCACGGGGTATGACGAAAGCGAGCTCGTGGGGCACGATTCCCGCTTCCTTTATCCCGACGATGAAGAGTACGAGAGGGTGGGCCGGGAGATCTATCACAAAGGGCAGGAAGAATCGAGATGGGTCAGCAAAGACGGTACCATGAGGGAACTGCTCTTTCAGGTGGCGAAGACGAGGGATGACAGTTATATAGCAATCATAACGGACATCACGGAACGGATAAGGACCGCCCGGGCGTTGAGGGAGAGCGAGAAGCTCTATCGCAATATAATCGAAAAGATACAGGATGTGTTCTACAGGTTCGATGCGAATGGCATTCTGATCATGATAAATCCTGCGGGAGCGAGGATGTTCCACTATGATTCCGTCGAGGATATGCTTGGTCTGCCCATGGAGGCTTTCTGGAACGACTCCCGTGATCTCTACAGAATGATCGACGAGCTGAAGGACCGCGACCGCGTGAACGATTACGAGGCTTTTCTCAGGCGCAAGGACGGCACAACGTTGTACGTCTCCATTACGACCCATTACTTCCTTGATGATGACGGAAACATTGCAGGTCGGGAAGGGATTCTCAGAGACATCACCGAACGGAAGATGGCGGCAGAGGCCTTGCGTGAAAGCGAGGTGCGCTACCGGGCCCTCTTTGAGTTCTCTCCCGATGCCGTTCTGGTCCTCAAAAACGGCATCTACATGGACTGTAACTCCCAGACACTGGAACTGATGAAATGCAGAAAGGAAGACATACTGGGGAAGGGGCCCTCTGGGTTTTCCCCCGAGAACCAGCCTGACGGCACCTCCTCGGCAGACAGGGCAATGGAAAAGGTGCGTCTTGCCATGTCCGGCGAACCGCAGTTTTTCGAGTGGCGCAACAGGAGGTTCGACGGAGGGGGCTTTCTTGACGTGGAGGTCAACCTGAGGCGTTTCGATGTGAACAGCGAGGCCTATCTCCTCGTGATCGTCCGGGACATAACGGAGAGGAAGAAGGCGGAAGCCCAGATCAGGCGCCTCGTGACGGCCATCGAACAGACGGGGGAGGATGTCATCATCACCGATGCAGGGGGCGTCATCGAATATGTCAATCCTGCCTTCGAGTCCATCACGGGATATTCCCGCGATGAGGCTATCGGCAACACGCCGAGTTTCCTCACGAGCGGTCTCCATGACCGGGAGTTCTACAGAAACCTCTGGGAGACGATCAGCGGCGGCAAGGTCTGGAGCGGCACCATCGTCAACAGGAGAAAGGACGGGACCTTTATCCACGAGGAATCCACCGTCAGTCCCCTTGTGGATTCATCAGGCACGATAACGGGATATATTGCACTCAACCGCGATGTGACGAGACAGGTCCAACTCGAATCGCAGCTGCATCAGTCGCAGAAGATGGAGGTCATCGGCCAGCTCGCCGGGGGGATCGCCCACGACTTCAACAATATCCTCTCCGCCATTATGGGATACTCGAACCTTGTGCAGATGAAGATCCCGCCGGATGATCCCGTCCGGAAGTATGTCGATCAGATCGTAGCATCTTCGGGCAAGGCGGCTATCCTGACTCAGAGTTTGCTTGCATTCAGCAGGAAACAGATCATCGACCCGAAACCTCTGGATGTGAATGCGGCTATCACGGGTACCAAAAAGCTGCTTTCGCGCCTCATTACCGAAGACATTATTTTGAAGACGGACCTCTGCAAGGATCCACTCGTGGTGATGGCCGACTTCGTCCAGATCGACCAGGTGCTCATGAACCTTGTGACCAATGCCCGGGACGCAATGCCCGTGGGGGGCAAACTCACGATCAGCACGAGAGGGCTCGACAGCGATATCGGCGGGGACAAGGAAGACCGGAGAAGCCGCCTCGCCTGTATCAGCGTTTCCGACACAGGTGTCGGCATGGATTTGAGGACGAGGGAAAAGATCTTCGAACCCTTCTTTACCACAAAGGAATCGGGTAAGGGAACGGGACTGGGTCTGTCCATAGTGTACGGAATAGTACAACAGCACAATGGTTCTATTCGCGTTGCCACCGAGGTAGGCCGGGGGACTACCTTCGAGATCCTCCTTCCCATCGTCGAGGTTTTTCCGGAGGAAAAGACAGAATCATTCGCCGAAGACCCCCGGGGGAACGAAAAGATACTTGTCGCAGAAGACAATCAGGAGTTGAGAGACCTGTTGCGCACCGTTCTTGCGGAACAGGGTTACGAGGTCTTTGAGGCCGTAGATGGTCTCGATGCCATTGAAACACAGAAGAGGTGCCGGGCGGACCTCGTTATTCTCGATGTCGTCATGCCCAAGATGAACGGCAAAGAGGCCTTTGACAGGCTGAAGTCCGTCGACCCCGGGATCAGGGTGCTTTTCATGAGCGGCTACACCGATGACATCATCCACCAGAAAGGAATCCGTGACGCGACGATAGAGTATATCGCCAAGCCAATCCTCCCCCGGGACCTCCTTAAGAAGGTGAGGGAAATACTGGACGGTGAGCCGGTGGCCGGGAGCTCTATTTCTTGATGCCTTCCCAGTCCTTGAGGAATTTCTGCAGACCGATATCCGTCAGCGGATGGTTCATGAGTTGTTTGAGCACGTTGAAGGGAATGGTGGCTATATCGGCGCCGATGAGAGCCGCATCCAGAACATGCATGGGGTTGCGGATGCTGGCGACTATGACCTCTGTTTCGAAGGCATAATTGTAGAATATCCTGGTTATGCTATCGATTATCTCCATGCCCCTCTGAGAGATATCGTCAAGCCTGCCGATGAAGGGACTCACATAGGTGGCGCCTGCCTTTGCGGCGATGAGGGCCTGGACGGGCTGAAAAATGAGGGTCACATTCGTTTTGATCCCTTCGTCCGTCAGTGTCCTGACGGCCCTTATACCCTGTTCCGTCATAGGTATCTTGATGACGGCGTTCTCGCCCAGCTGCGCCAGCTTTCGCGCCTCTTCGCACATACCTTCGGATGTGGTGGATATGACCTCCAGGCTGACCGGTCCCGGCACGGTCCGCAGTATCTCCTGAAGTACCGTCTCGGGGTCCTTATTCTCCTTTGCGAGGAGCGACGGATTGGTGGTGACACCATCAACAAGCCCCATCTCCATACCTTTCTTGATCTCGTCAATATTGGCCGTATCTATAAAAAATTTCATTTCCTGACCTCCGGATGTGATTGTGGATTCGAAGCTCTAAGAGTATACACGATTGTGAAGGCAATGACCAAGCATAAAGACTAATGATCAATGGCCAAATTCCAATGACCAGAGAAAGAGATAATGACCAATTTCCCAATAACCAATTGACCAGGCGGGAAGACAGGACAAGGCTGCGTCGCTGTCCCCCTGTTTGATCATCGGAATTTGATCATTGGTTATTATCTTTTCTTTGACATGTTCCATCTCCCGTGATATAAAGGGTCATTATGATGAACGAACAGGTAAAGAACTGGTGGTGGCGGAAACTATAGGTGTGAAACCGTAATTTTCCGGCCATGGACGGTTTCACACCGTCCATGGCCGTTTTCTTTTAAAAGGGCCATGGGTAGAAAACCCCATGGCCCTTTTCGTTACCGAAAAAAAGGAGGATATCATGGAAAGGAAAATACTGCTGAATGAGAGGGATATGCCGCGGTCCTGGTACAATATTCAGGCCGATCTTACCACACCCCTGCCGCCGCCCCTCAATCCACAGACGGGGGAGCCTGTAACACCGGATATGCTCGAGGCCATTTTTCCGATGAACCTTATCGAGCAGGAGGTAAGCACCGAGAGGTTCATAGCCATTCCCGACGAGGTCATGGAAAGGCTCTTGCTGTGGAGGCCTACGCCCCTTTGCCGGGCGACGGCGCTGGAAAGGTTTCTTGGCACTCCCGCCCGGATCTATTATAAGAACGAAGGGGTCAGCCCTCCGGGCAGCCACAAACCGAACACGGCCATTGCCCAGGCATATTACAACAAGGAAGCCGGCATTAAGAGGCTGACGACGGAGACGGGCGCGGGGCAGTGGGGGAGCGCTCTCGCGTTTGCCTGCAACCAGTTCGGCATACAGCTGAAGATCTACATGGTCCGTGTGAGTTTCGACCAGAAACCGTACAGGCGAATCATGATGGAAACCTGGGGCGGCAGATGCGTGCCGAGCCCGAGCCCCGATACGTCGGTGGGGCGGAAATTCCTTGAGGAAAACCCGAACCACCCGGGGAGTCTGGGAATGGCCATCAGCGAGGCCATCGAAGACGCGGTCACCTCGGAGAACACAAAGTATTCCCTGGGCAGCGTTCTGAACCATGTTCTCCTTCACCAGTCGGTGATCGGTCTCGAGGCGCAGGAACAGCTCAAGCTCGCGGGAGAGTATCCCGATGTTGTCATAGGATGTGCGGGCGGCGGGAGCAATTTTGCCGGCATTGCCTTTCCTTTCATCCGCGACAAGATCCATGGAAAGGAGATGCGGGTGGTAGCGGCGGAGCCCACATCCTGTCCGACACTCACCAGGGGCCGGTATGTCTATGATTTCGGTGATACCGCCGGGATGACACCGCTTCTGCCCATGTATTCCGTGGGGCACGGTTTTGTTCCTGCACCGATACATGCAGGAGGACTTCGTTACCACGGAATGGCCCCCCTCGTCAGCAGGGTCTTCGCCGACGGGCTCATCGAGGCACGGGCGTACAACCAGATCGAGACATTCTCGGCAGGCATCATCTTTGCGCGGACGGAGGGCCTCATACCGGCGCCGGAGACGAACCACGCCATCGCCTGTGCCATCGATGAGGCGAATAGGGCAAAGGAAGAGGGCAAGGAAAAGGTCATACTTATGAACTTCAGCGGCCACGGGATCATCGACCTTCCTTCCTACGACGCCTTCATGTCGGGGAAGCTGCAGGACTATGCAATGCCCGACGACGAGATATCGGAACTGCTCAGAAGCCTGGAGAAGTATCCGAAGTTGAAATGAGACAGGGGGCAAAGGACAGGGATCGGAAAGAAGGAGATCCCGGCCGGTGCCCCTGAACTCGTATAAATCGAGGTTCTTATGGAAATCTATTGTCCCCAGCTTGGAATGATCATCGGGTTCGATTATTGCCTTCATGTGCAGGGTGATCTTCCCTGCGGCAACACCTTCGGGTGCTGGAAAGAAAGGGTTGACGTGGCGGCTGTTCTTAAGGCAAATTTTACAGACGAAGAATTACTGCTGGCGTTCAATACATTACCAAAATCAAGGCTCCAGAGGATACTGGAGTCTGCTCAATCAGCTCGCAGGGAGGAATAAATGCTGCTATCCGACAGGGTCATGCAGGTGCGGCCATCAGGTGTGCGAAAGATCTTCGACCTGGCACAAAGAGTAAAGAACCCCATCAACCTGAGCATCGGGGAGCCTGACTTTGATATCCCCGACGCGGTGAAGGACGAAGGCATCAGGTGGATACAGAAGGGTTTCAACAAATACACGCCCTCCGGGGGGATACCGGAGCTCAGGCAAAAGGTCCTCGACCATCTCAGGAGCAAAGGGATAATGTGCGAAGACGCCATCATTACGGCGGGGGTGACAGGGGGTCTCCTTCTTGCCCTCATGACAACGCTCAACCCCGGCGAAGAGGTGGTCATCCCGGATCCCTATTTTGTTCTCTACGAATACCAGGTCCTTTTCCTTGGAGGCCGCCCCGTCTTCTTCGATACCTATCCCGATTTCACGTTCAGGGAAGAAGAACTGCGCCGGGCGATAACGGACAGGACGAAGATCATTCTCATCAACAGCCCTAACAATCCGACAGGCATGGTCAATTCCCGGCAGGAACTGGAAATGGTGGCAAGGGTTGCACGGGAGAAGGACCTGCTGGTCTTTTCCGACGATATCTACGACCGTTTCATCTACGATGACGGAGAGGGCGAAAAACCCTATCTGGGTCAGATGTATGAAAAGACGGTCACTTTCGGTGGCTTTTCGAAGACCTGGGGGATGACCGGCTGGCGCCTGGGGTACGTGGCGGGACCAAGCGAGATCATCCAGTGTATGGTAACCATGCAGCAGTACGCCTTCAGCAGCGTCACCTCTTTCGCGCAGAAGGCGGCCCTCGTTGCCCTCGATCATGGCATGGACGGGATGATCGGTGAGTACCGAAAGAAGAGGGACCTCGTTTACAACGGGCTCAAGGACAAGTACAATGTCATAAAGCCGAGGGGCGCCTTCTTCATTTTTCCCGAGGTGCCCGGCGGTGATGGTATGGCATTTGTGGAACGGGCGTTGGAGAACAACCTCTTCATCATACCGGGCAGTGTTTTTTCATCCAGGGACACTCATGTGCGCATCTCCTTCGCCGCATCGGAGGAGAATCTCCGGAAGGGGATCGATGTGCTGAGAAAAATGGTCTAAAGGAGTCTTTGAGACGATGCATGAAAATATCATCAGGCTGTTGATGGAAAACGCCGTGCAGCAGCTTTACGTGACGAACAGGGCCACGGCGGCGGCTGCGCGCAAGGTGTCGTCGGGTGCCCTTCGCTGCGAGGTTTCAACGAACGAAAAGATAGCATTCGAGCTTGCCCTGGCCGGTGCTTACGTGAGGAAGAGGACCGCCTGCATCCTCTCCACGGATGGTCTGTACGAGGCCCTTGACCCGGTTATGAGTTCCGCCTACACGGGAGTGGCCGGTTCCTTCGTCATTGTCGCCGTTCAGGAGAATGATGAAGAAGTGACGCCCCTGGGTCCGTTCTCAAAACTGCCCCTTATCGTCACCGAGACTGCGGAGGAGTTGGAAAGGGCCATGCGCTATGGGTTTTCACTCTCCGAGGAATACAAGATCCCTGTCGTCGTGCAGGCCGTTCCGGGAGGACAGGACAAGGGCACGCTCCCCGAAGGCGCCGATGCGAAGACAGGGGGTAATACGGCCTCTCTGGTGAAGGAGCCGGGCAGGTGGGCGGCCACACCGAAGTTCCGTTTCCAGCTTCATGGAGAACTCAACGAGAAGATAAGAAAGATCGGCGAGGCCTTCGAGACCTACGAAGACAACCTCATCATTCCCCGGGGTTCAACGGGTCTTGTGACGGACAGGTTCTCCCGTCTCGAGTTCTACGACGAGGAGGCGAGCGTGCTTCGGTTGGCAACTGTCTTTCCGCTGCCGCAGAAGCTTACGCAGCACTTCATCGACAGCATGGACGAGGTTCTCGTTGTCGAGACCTATCCGGTTATCGAACTGCAAATACCCGACAGGTCGAAGGTAAAGAAAGGTTTTGTCAATGCAGGCCGAGGGAGGCCGCAGTATGATGAGGTCATAGCGGGATTCTCAGTCGTGCGGGACCGGTTGGGACCGGCCTCTTCGATAAACATGGCCCACGGCATCAAGAAGCTTCACCCCGAGAGGAACGTCCTTGCCGTAACCTTTGAGGACCACTTCTTTCATTCGGGGATGCCCTCCTTCGTGAACACCCTTTATAACGATTCCTCCGGTGTCCTTCTCATCATGGTGAGTGAACGCGAGGATGATATCAGGAAGGTCCTCCACGGTTATGGCGTCAACGGAGTTTTCACCATCGCGGCCATCGAGGAACTTGCCCGCTTCCGGGACACGAAGGAGCCGGTGGTGGCTCTCTACAGGGGTATGATATGAAACATGAGATCATATGTGCGGGTGTCGGGGGAAGGGGGGTGCTTCTTGCCTCGACCATACTCATCGAGGCTGCCATCGCGAGCGGCCTCAAGGCCGTGGCATCCGACGAATACGGCATGAGCCAGAGAGGCGGCTCAGTCGTGTCCCTCGTGAAGGTGGGGGATTTTGCCAGCCCCTTCATCGGCAGGGAGAATGGCAATATCCTCCTTGCCTTCGAGGAAAGCGAATTCTACAGAACCCTCCTTTTTCTGAAGAGGGGGGGCCTGGCGCTTGTCAACACCCGTGCCGGAAAGCTGCCGTCTTCAGTTTCCGCCTTGCTGAAAAAAAGGGAGGTAACCTGCCGTTTTATCGATGCCGACGGCATAGCCCGCGAAGCGGGGATGTTCCAGTCGGCAAACATGGCCCTTCTTGGCTCCTTCGCCGCTTTTGGGATAGCCCCCTTCACGAGACAGGTTATCGAAGAGACCATCCGGTCCCGTGTGCCCGAAAAGTTCCTGGTCAAGAATCTCGCCGTCTTCGGGAAGGGTTTCGAGGCCGCAATGGGTCAGGACGCGGGAGTGTTCCGGCTGTTGGACAATAAGTGAGGCCCTATGGGAGGATCGTCAGTGTATAGCAGGGAAGAAGTCATAATAGGCAATCAGGCCATAGCGAGAGGTCTTGTCGAGGCCGGTCTCGAGATCGCGGCGGCATATCCGGGCACGCCCAGTTCGGAGATACTCCCCGGGGTCGTCCGTTTCAAGGAGATGGAAGGGTTGAGGATCCACACGGAGTGGTCGACCAACGAACTCTGTGCATTCGAGGTTGCCTTCGGTGCCGCTGCATACGGCGCAGCAAGGGCAGCCTGTTTCATGAAGCAGGTGGGTCTCAACGTGGCATTCCCGGCGCTGTTGAGGTCGCGGGAAAAGAGGATCGAAGGGGGGCTTGTCATAGTCTCCTGCGATGATCCCGGCCCGCAGTCATCCCAGACGGAGCAGGATACGCGGCTTCTCGCCGCCCTCTTCGGGATTCCCGTCCTTGACCCCTCGTCACCGACGGAGGCGGCGGACGTTGCCTATTATGCCCTCGACTGGTCTTTCAGGAACAAGGTGCCCGTTATCATCCGTTCCACGCATCGGGTGAGCCATGCGCGTGAGTCCGTTCCCCTGTACAGACCCGGGGCCCGGAAGGTTGCGCTCAAGGAAGGTCACCTTGCGGGAAAGGGCAGAAAACTGGGCATTGTCGCCTCCGGCATGAGTTATTCCCTCGTCTATGACGTCATCGATGAGCTTGGGGCAGGGGACGCGGTTTCGCTCTACAAGGTTCTCAGGGTGTATCCGGTCGACGAGGGGCTTTCGGGGTTTGTGGGTTCCGTGGAGCGGGTGCTCGTGGTAGAGGAGACGGACCAGGTAATAGAGGCGCTCATCGGCAACGCGAGGAAGGTAATGGGCAGAAGGGACGGCACGGTGCCGTCATCGGGTGAGATCACCTATGACATCGTCAGGGATATCATGTCCCGGGTATTGCGTGAGATCGGGGCGGGAAAAAACATGTTCGTCCCCGACGGGACCATGGAGGAGGCGCTTTCCGAGGTGGCCGTCACCCCGAGGCCGCCGAAACTCTGTCCCGGATGCCCCCATCGGGCATCTTTCTTCGCGATGCAGTATCTCTGGTCCGATGCCATTTATCCGGGAGATATCGGCTGCTATACGCTGGGCATCTCCCAGGGCGCCGTTGATACCTGTCTTGACATGGGAGCGGGAGTGACTCTGGCGGAAGGTTTCGATGACGCCTTCGGGCAGGACGGCAAGCTTGTTCCCATTCTTGCCTCCATAGGCGATTCGACCTTTCTGCACGCATGCATGGCCCCCCTCTATGACGCCGTGAAGAACCACAAGAGATTTATTCTCGTCATAATGGACAATTCGACGACGGCCATGACGGGTATGCAGCCCACGCCGCAGACCGGGGTCACCGTGGATGGGGTACGGACCCGCAGCGTTGCCATCGAGGATATTGTCAGGGGCATCGGGGTCAACCATGTGCGCATTGTCGACCCGTATGACGTTCCATTGATGATCGGCACCATCAGCGAGGCCTTTGATCGTCTTAAGGAGGAGATGCTTCCGGTGGTCATCATCGCGCGGCGCGAATGCCTGCTCCTTGTGAAAGGGACGGCGAAGAATGGGGCCCGCCCCGCGGACATCGAACGCGACTGCATAGGCTGCAAGAGTTGCCTCAAGACCTTCGATTGCCCGGCTATGTCTTTTGACGAGGGATTAGGGAAGATCAGAATTGATGACAGCCTGTGCACGAATTGCGGGATCTGCTGCTATGCCTGCCCCATCCAGCCTCAGGGAAAGGCCCTGAAGGCGGTCAAGAATGCCGGCAAGCCGGGTGCGCCGCCGGCGGGGACTCCCTGAAGGGTTATGAAGACGGGCAAAGGAAAGAGCGAGGTTTTGGATTCCCGCCGGAAGACGCCCATCATTCTCTCCATCGTCATTATCACAAAGGATACCCGGGAACTGCTGGAGGGGCTCCTCAACTCCATCGAAAAGGACGCCTCCCTGAAGTCTCTGGGAACGGAGATCATTGTCATCGATAACGCGTCCAGCGACGGCACGGAGGAATGTGTCGGGGGCTCCTTTCCCCATGTCAGGTATGTCCGGAACGACCGCAACGCGGGGTTTGCCGCCGCGGTGAACCAGGGAGGAAACCTGGCTGCCGGCACGTATATCCTTCTTCTCAATTCCGACACCCGCCTCATTGAGGGAGATGTCGCAAAGATGATCGCCGCTGCCGGGAACATATCCGGCCTGGGGGTCATGGGGCCGCAGCTTGTCTACGAAGACCTCCGTTCGCAAAGGTCGGCCGCCGCCATCCCCGGTCTGGCGGGCGAGGTGTTCCCCGGTTCAAGGAACATCTTGCGCACGCCGGCGTCGGGCGAGAATGGCGAAGGCGCCCGGGACGTGGAATCGCTCATCGGGGCCGCCATCATGATCCGGAAGGAAGTCTTTGACGACCTCCACGGTTTCGACGAGCGTTTCTTTTTCTTTCTCGAGGAGACGGACTTTTGCGTCCGGTTGAGGCAGAAGGGTTATCGTGTTGTCTTCTTCCCCGCCGCCAGGGTCATTCACCTCCAGGGCAGGACGGTACGGAAGACCTGGGTCAGGGGACGGATGGAATACAATATCTCGCTGAGAAAATTCATAAAGAAACATCACGGCGCCATCTACGCGCTGGCATTTGATGCCGTCAGGTTTTTCAGGGCCCTGGTTTTCATCATCGCGGTGCTCCCTTTTCTTTTCGGCTCCAGGATGCGGCTGCGCTATTCCTATTACCTGAAACTTGTGGTATGGTACCTGCGGATGTGCCCCGACGATGCGGGCCTTCGCGGGTGATGGCCCGCAAAGTTCAGGGACGGACAGGAGGAAGTGCCGTATGTCTATCATAATTGATGTCTCCGAGGACGAACGTATCACCGTCGATACCTTTCAACGGGGTGATGCAAAAGGGGTGGGCGAGCTTTTCCGCAGCGTATACGGGGAGGACTACCCCGTAAAGCTCGTCTACGACCCGGAAGGGCTCGTGGAAGCCTTCGAGAAGCACGAGAACATACCCTGTATCGCCCGTTCCTCGAAGGGAAGGATCGTGGGATATGTCAGCATTTTCAGGTCGGCGCCGGTGAAGACGGTCTATGAAGGAGGGCAGGGTCTGGTCCTCGTCGATTACCGCAAGCACGGCATTGCCCGCACGATGAACCGCTACTTTTCCGAAGAACTGGCACCGGCGTACGATGCGGATGCCGTGTTTGGCGAGGCCGTATGCAACCAGGTCTATATGCAGAAAGCCTGGGCAAATGAAGGGGCCATCGAGACGGCCCTCGAGGTGGACCTCATGCCTGCGGAGGCCTATGTGAAGGAGGGAAGCGCCTCGGGACGGGTGGCCGCCTTGCACATGACAAGGATGTACCGGCCGATGGAACACGCCGTCTACGCACCGGAGCGATACGAGGGGGCCCTGCGGTTCCTCTACGACGGGTTTACGACGGGGGGCAGGGTGCACAGTGCGGGGAATGAGCGTCCCGGACCGGACCCGACATTCATCGAGCATCGGGTTTTCGAATTCGCTCGCGTGGCGCGTATGACCGTCCGCAAGGCAGGCGAGGATTTCGAAGCGGTCTTCGATGGCCATGAGGCCGATGCACTCAAGCAAGGCATGATCGTGATACAGGTTTGGCTGAACCTTTCCTGGCCGTTTATCGGCCCCTTGACGGAACATCTGCGGCAGAGGGGATACTTTTTCGGCGGTATGCTCCCCCGGTGGTTTGGCGAAGACGGACTGCTGATGCAAAAGGTCACCGTCCGCCCGAACTGGGAGGGAATAGAGCTCTATTCGGAAAGGGCCCGCCGAATCCTCGGGGTCGTGCGCGAGGATTGGCAAAGGACAGGGGCGTAAATCCCTTGAGGTCGTTTTCTGAAGTGTGGTATAACAGATGTCACCGGAGAGATGTCCGAGCGGCTGAAGGAGCACGACTGGAAATCGTGTGTACGTTAACGCGTACCGAGGGTTCAAATCCCTCTCTCTCCGCCATATTGATCTAGAATGGCCAGGCCCTGCGCAACGTGAAGGTTGCGAACCCCGTCAGGTCTGGAAGGAAGCAGCGGTAGTGGCTGATCCGTGTGCCGCAGGTAGCCTGGCTTTTTTAATGTGCCCCAAAGAGGCGTTCGCATTTGAGTTACACAGTTATCGCAAGACGTTGGAGACCCCAGAGATTCGATGATGTGGTTGGACAGCCGCACATCATCACCACCCTCAAAAATTCCATAAAGGCAGGCCGGATCGCTCACGCTTTTCTTTTCACGGGACCCCGGGGTGTCGGAAAGACTTCGCTGGCACGGATACTCGCAAAGGCGGTCAACTGCGTGAACGGCCCGACGGCTGAACCCTGCAATGTCTGTGAGAATTGCGTGGGGATAGCAGCCGGCAATTTTGTGGACGTCATAGAGATCGACGCCGCATCGACGCGGGGCATCGACGATATCAAGGAACTGAGGGAGACCGTCCGCTACCTTCCGATGAAGGCGGCCTACAAGGTGTATATCCTGGACGAGGCACACATGCTCACCGACCAGGCACGCAATGCCTTCCTCAAAACACTCGAGGAACCGCCGGGGCACAATATCTTCATACTCGCCACAACCGAATCCCAGAAGATCCCCTACACCATCATGTCCCGCTGCCAGCGCTTCGATTTCAAGCGCATCACCGAACGGGAGATAACGGAGCAGCTCAAGGCGGTCTGCAGAAAAGACGGGATAACCTTCGACGAGGGGGCCTTCCATCATATGGCGATCGAGGCGGACGGTTCCATGAGGGACGCTGAATCCATCCTTGAACAGATCATCGCATACAGCGGGCAGCATATCTCTGAAAGCGATGTGGTCAACATCATCGGTGTCGTCGAAAAAGATGTCATCTATCGCATCGTGAAGTCTCTCGTCGAGAGGGATTTGAAGGAGGGTCTTTCGGCGATCGAAGCGACCCTCGGAGAAGGATATGATGTGGGCCAGGTCTATCGCGGCCTCGTCTCCTATCTCAGGAACATGATGATCATCAAGGCCGTGGGGGGACTGCCCGATTTCATCTCCATGGGAGAGGACGAGTACGGGGCGCTCAATGGTCTTATCAAAGACATCGAATACTACGAGATCCAGAACATGCTCTATTATATGCTTCGCAGCGAGGACCTCATGCGGGGGCTTTTCCCGCGAATCGCCCTCGAGACGCTCTATATCAACCTTTATAACCTGTCCCGGCTCAGGGACGTTGAAAAGGTGATCGGCGAGCTTGAACGCAGGGAGCCTCCCGGGTCTTCACAAAGGTCAGCGGTACGGGCCCCGGATGAAGGCGTCGCAGCGAGGCAGAGACATACCCCTCCCATTTCTGCCCCTGCATCGGATGATACCCCGCCCCCGCCGGAGGAATATCCCGCGGCCCGGCATCACCCGGGAGGCGAAGACGTCCATGGTTTCGTGGAATATCTCAAGAAGAAAAAGCCTTTTCTGGGGGGTATGTTTGACTCCTGTGAATGCACCGTGGAGGGGGATGATCTCATTGTTCTCATCGACAAAAAATACGGCAATTTCATAAAAAGCGAATTTGAAGAGATCAAGAAGCTGACGAACGAATTCTTTGGAAAGGTCATGAACGTTGAATTCAGGGATGCTCTCGACAAGAAGAAAAACATCCTGGAGGAATATGTGAAGGAAGCGGAGTCTCTCTTCAATCTCTAAGAGGAGGCAGTATGCCCAAAGGTTTCAACCAGATATTACAGCAGGCGAAGAAGATGCAGGACCGTCTCGTGAAGCTTCAGGAGGAGATGGGAGACAAGACGGTGGAGGCGCAGTCGGGCGGCGGCATGGTAAGCTGTGTCGTCAACGGCAGACAGGAGCTTGTCTCACTCGCAATATCCCCTGAAGTGCTCGAAGAAAAGGACAACGAGTTGCTGGAAGACCTCATCGTGGCGGCCGTTAACGAAGGGCTTAATCGTTCCAGGGAGATGGTCCAGGAAGAGATGTCCAAGGTTACGGGCGGAATGCAGATGCCTTTCGGGATGTAGTACGTGTTCTATCCGGAACCGATCGAACGGCTTATCGAGAACCTGACGCGGCTTCCGGGCATTGGCCGGAAGACGGCGACGCGGCTTGCCTTTTTCCTTCTCAATTCCAGGGAGGGATACATCACGGAGCTTTCAAAAAGCCTCGTCGACATCAAGGAAAAGATACGCCTCTGCAAAGTCTGTTTCAATATTACCGATACCGATCCCTGTGTTATATGCAGGGATGCCAGGCGCGACACGACGTCGGTCTGTGTCGTGGAAGAGTCCTCGCATATGATGGTGATAGAATCGTCTCATCCGGGTCATTTCCGCTACCACATCCTTCATGGCGTCATCAACCCCATAGAGGGGGTGGGTCCCGACGACATCAGGATAAACGAGCTTCGCGACCGGGTTGTCCGGGAAGGCATAAGCGAGGTCATCGTCGCTACGAACCTGAACATCGAAGGCAACACCACCGCCCACTATATCGGAGAGATCCTCAAGCCCTATGACGTGAAGATCACGAGAATAGCCTCAGGCATCCCCGTAGGCGGTGATATCGTCTACATAGATCCGCTGACCATCAAGAGTTCGCTGGAAAATAGAAAGAAGCTGTAACCCCGTCCCTTCTCTTGTTGAAATCCCCCCAAATTTGTTGTTAACTATTTCGCTGCAGATATTGACAGGAGGTACTATCGATGAAAAGCGCGGATAATTTGACACAAAACAAAGATCTACTCCAATGGGTCGACGACATGGCGCGCATGTGCAAACCTGACAGCGTTTACTGGTGTAACGGTTCAAAGGAAGAGTACGACAGCCTTATGGCAGGTATGGTGGCAAGCGGTTCCGCCATACCGCTTAAGAAGCGTCCCAACAGCTTTCTCTTCCGTTCGCAGCCGTCCGACGTGGCGCGTGTTGAAGACCGTACCTACATCAGCACCAGGGATCAGTCGCAGGCGGGCCCGACGAACAACTGGGTCGAAACGGATGAACTCAAGGGCATCATGCGCGGCTTTTATGATGGATGCATGAAGGGGCGGACCATGTACGTCATCCCCTTTTCCATGGGCCCCATCGGCTCGCCCATAGCGAAGATCGGCATCGAGATCACGGACAGCGCCTATGTTGTCTGCAACATGCACATCATGACGCGGGTGGGAACGAAAGTGCTCGAGCAACTGGGAGCACAGGGGGAGTTCATCCCCTGTCTTCATTCCGTCGGCGCGCCCCTCGAAAAGGGGCAGAAGGATGCTCCCTGGCCCTGCGCGCCCATGGACAAGAAATATATCAGTCATTTTCCCGATGAGAACCTTATATGGTCCTACGGGTCCGGTTACGGAGGCAACGCGCTCCTCGGCAAGAAGTGTCTGGCCCTGCGCATCGCTTCGGCCATGGCCAGGCGTGAGGGGTGGATGGCGGAGCACATGCTTATCCTGCGGCTCACCAATCCCGAGGGCAGACAGTATCACATAGCGGCCGCCTTTCCGTCGGCCTGCGGGAAGACCAACCTTGCCATGATAGGCCCGACCATCCCGGGCTGGAAGGCTGAGTGCATAGGCGACGACATTGCGTGGATGAAGCTGAGGCCCGATGGACGACTCCATGCCATCAATCCCGAAGCAGGCTTTTTCGGGGTTGCGCCGGGCACATCCTATTCATCGAATTCGGCCGCCATGGATAGCATCAAAGAGAACTGTATTTTCACAAATTGCGGGCTCACTGACGACGGCGATATCTGGTGGGAAGCGATGACGGCGGACCCGCCGCCCCACACCATCGATTGGCAGGGGAAGGATTGGACACCTGCTTCACAGAGCCCGACGGCACATCCCAACGCCCGCTTCACTGCACCCGCCCGCCAGTGCCCGATAATCAGCCCCGATTGGGAGAAACTGGAGGGGGTTCCCATAGACATCTTCATCTTCGGAGGCCGCCGCGCCTCCACGGTGCCCCTTGTCCATGAGGCCTTCAGTTGGGAACATGGCGTATTGATGGGGGCAACGGCCTCTTCGGAGACAACGGCCGCGAACATCGGAGCCATCGGCAATGTGCGCCGTGACCCCTTTGCGATGAAGCCTTTTTGCGGGTACAACATGGGTGACTATTTCGCCCACTGGCTCGAAATGGGCGAACGGCTGGGGGATAAAGCGCCCCGGATCTTCTACACGAACTGGTTCAGAAAGACAGAGGATGGCAGATGGCTCTGGCCCGGTTTCGGAGAGAACAGCCGTGTCTTGAAATGGATGTGCGAACGCGTGGACGGCAAGGCGGGAGCGCAGAAAACGGCCATAGGCTATATGCCGGCACCGGAAGACCTTGACCTCACGGGTCTTGATGTGCCGCTTGATGACATGAAAGAACTGCTGCGTATCGATGTCGATGCCTGGAAAGCGGAGGTCAAGGACATGGAGAAGCATTTCTCCCAGTTCGGAGACCGCCTGCCCCGGGTTCTGGCAAACGAGTTAAAGGCGCTCGCGGACAGACTGGGAAGCTGATCCTCCGGCAAGGGGTTTTCCATCGTAAAGCTGGAAAACCCCTCCGCCGGTGTTTTTGAGTACCGCAGACTCGAAGTTCACAAGGACAATTTATTGGAACTCTACCGCAATGTCGGCACCATCCGCCCGGGAAGCTATGATTATAAGAAACACACCCTGGCCGCAGGCGGGAAGAAGGGCCTTCATCTGAAAAAGCTTGCCGCAGATGGTGAGCCGTTGACGGTCTCTGTGGATGATGGAGCCAGCTGCGGGTCGGGGAAGGTGCGATGACGGTCTTCACACGGAGAAACCCTGCCAGGCGAAGGCGAGTCACGCTCGTCGTGTGTGCATTCATACTTGTCGCATCCTGCGCGCCCCTCGCGGGCAACCACGTCGTTTTTGATACCCCCGTGGTCAACGGGGCGGCAGAGGGTTTCGGCCGCCTTGAAGAGGATGTCGACGCCCTGGAAGGAAAGGGGCTTGTGAGATTTGCCCTCAACCCCGTAACGGCAGAGGACGGGTATCTCTTCGGTGAAAGAGGAGTCCTGGGAGAACCCGTGAAGGCCCAGTCGGGCGAAGGGCTGGAGATCAGGTGGGAGGGGTTTTTCCCGAGATATCGCCTCTATTATTTCCCCGCACCCGGGCACCCGGGTGTTGTCATCGGCGAATGCTACTTTGCCGACGGATGCAACAACGGTTTTTTCTTTGCCCCTGATGTCGACGGGAACGGCATTCCCGACAGGCTTCGATATGTCCAGTGGACAAGCAGCGACTATGGACGCGATGACGAGGTCCCCGGCTACCTGGATCGTTATCGCTACATATACGATGTAACGAGGGACCGGCTCTATCTCTGGCATGATCTTCTGCTCTACCGATGTCCCCCGCCCTTGAGCGTTCCTCCTTACACGTGCAGGACGAAGTGTGATCCTCCCTACGAGGTGAGGATGGTCGGCGGCAGGGCCTATCCTGTCGTGTTCAAGACCCGCCTCGTGGAGGAGAGGTCCCTCTTTGAAGAGAAGTGAGGAGGTACGGTCCGGTGGAGGCTTCCCCTCCAGGAGGGGCTTCGCCAGTTTGTTTGTTTTTTGACCCTGATTTCTTCCCCACAGTCCTTCTTCTACCGGATATGCAGGATTACAATGCTATCCAATAATTCTATAGTGGAGTAACTGACCATAACTGAGGTAAAATAGATTGGGGTTTCAGGAGGGTCGTATTCATAAAAAAAACTGCAATGGCTTGCAGGTAAGAGGCGTGGATCATGGACAATAAACAGACATTACCATCCCTGGTCATTAAAGGGAAAACAATAAGGATACCTATTATCCAGGGAGGCATGGGCGTGGGTGTGTCACTCTTTCCGCTCGCCAGTGCCGTTGCGGAAGAAGGAGGTATCGGCATCGTGTCGAGCGCAGCCCTTGACAGGCTTGTCACGAAAAGGACCGGCAAGAAACACACCACATATGAGGCCGTTTTTGAGGAAATATCGCAAGCGAAGGCAAGGGGTGGAGTATCGGGCATCAACATCATGGTTGCCCTCATAGGAACCTACGAAGATACGGTAAAGGCTTCCATCGACGCCGGGGCGGATGTCATTATTTCCGGCGCGGGCCTGCCGCTCGGCCTGCCGGTTATCAAGAAGCCTGGCGATACAGCCCTGATTCCCATCGTCTCTTCGGCAAGAGCCCTTGAACTCATATGCAAGAAATGGGAACGGATAGGCTACAGGCCGGATGCCGTTGTACTCGAGGGACCCCTGGCCGGTGGTCACCTGGGGTTCAAGTATGAGGACATATATCTCGAGTCGAACAAGCTTGAAAATCTCTTGCCCCCCGTAAAGGAAATGGCGGAAAAACATGGAAACTTTCCTGTTATCGCAGCGGGGGGTATCTACACGTATGACGATATCGTGAGATTCCTGAAGATGGGCGCCGATGGGGTGCAGATGGGAACGCGTTTTCTCGTTACCCGGGAAAGCAGTGCAACTGACGAGTATAAGCAGGCTGTTATCAATGCCGGCAAGGCGGACATTATCGTGGCGCAGAACCCTGGTTCTCCATGCGGTTTGCCGTTCATGGTTATTAAGGAGTCACCCGCTTTCCAGAACACGCTCCAGAGGAAGGTAAAGCCCCGTTGCGATAAGGGGTATGTGCTGCGACCGGACAGGGAAGGACATTTCAACCAATGCCGTGCACGACTTGACGACGGCGGAAGTTTTTGCATCTGTAATGGCCTCCTCAGCTCCGCCGGGTACAACCCTGACAAGGAGGCGCCCCTCTACACGGTCGGCGTCAATGGTTACCGTGT
>JAQVWF010000014.1 GCA_028698615.1 Syntrophorhabdaceae bacterium | reverse complement strand
ATGGCGGAAGTGCATGGGAATCGAACCCACCCGCCAGCTCGTCACCGGCACACTGGTTTTGAAGACCAGGAGGCCCACCAGGACCCCTCCACTTCCGTTGCTATAGTCTATTGATTACGGCAGACGATGTCAATCAGCCTTTTCATTCGGGAGATGAATGGATGGAGGCAAAAACCGTGTTAAGTTTTGGGTGTTAAGTGTTGAGTGCAAAGAAGGGAAAAGCGCCTCTGCTTTCAACTGAGGCGTTTCTGTTATTCGAAATTGAACTCCTTTTCCGTGAACAGTACTCTGCATGCTTCGACCGCCGTCGGATCGTACCGCGTTCCGCTGTTGTCGATGATCTCTTTCAGCGCTATCTCCATTCCCAACGCCGGGCGATACGGCCTGTGTGTCGCCATGGCCTCCACCACGTCCGCCACGGCCAGGATCCTTGCCTCCATTATTATCGTTTCCTGGCTTATGCCGTGGGGGTAGCCTGAACCGTCGAGCCGTTCGTGATGCTGGATCGTCGCTATTGCCACGGGCCAGGGGAACTCGATACCTTTAAGGATATTGTAGCCCGCCTGGGCGTGGGCCTTGATGATGTTGAATTCGAATTCGTTGAGCGCGCCGGGCTTGCTCAGTATCTCGGCTGGGACGATGATCTTTCCTATGTCATGGAGAAAACCCATCACCTCGAGGCCGTCTATGAATTCCTGGGGCAAGCCCATCTTCCGTCCGATGGCGCAGGAAAGCTGTGCGACACGCCTCTGGTGGCCTGCTGTATAGGGGTCTCGCATCTCTATCGTTGTCGCCAGGGCCCTGACGGTGCCCTCGACGGTCTTGCGCATGTTCCCCAGGCTGTCTTTCAGGGCATTTTCGGCTTTGATCTTTTCCGCTATTTCGCTTTCAAGGAACCGGGTCTTTTCCCGCACTTTTTCGCCGAGATGGGTGTTGAGTTTTCTCAGTTCCTGTTTGGTGAGCGAAAGGCTCTCGTTCCGGCTTATCAGGTTCTCGTAGGTTGAACAGAAGAAATTGAGGATCTTTTGGGGATCCGCAAGCAACTGATGCAGCTTTCCGTCAAGTTCGATCGCGACGCTGGCCAGGTGTGTTCCGTTCTGTCCGGGTTTTTCCCGGGTAAGTATCGATTCCACGGTAGCGGCCAGTGCCTCTGCACTGTATGGTTTGGTGATGTAATAGTCCGCACCCGCCTCGAGTCCTTTCACAACGTCCCTGACATTGGAAAGCAGGGTCAGCAGGACAAAGGGTATCCGTTTGAGCTCCCCATCTGTCTTGATGGTCCTGCAGAACTCATACCCGTTCATCTGCGGCATCTCGACGTCGCTGATGATCAGGTCGGGCATGGTCTCGTTGACCCTATAAAGGCCGTCCATGCCATTTTCCGCGACCGTGACCTCATATCCCCTCTTCGTAAGGATCTCCTCGAGAATCCTTGCCTGGGTCCTGCTGTCTTCCGCTATACAAATCCGCTTCGCCATATGTCTTCACCAACGTGGCATATGTATACCACGATACTATCATCGGAAACTTGACCGGGAACTTAAGCTGCGGAACATTATCTCGCTCCCGTGTTTGACGCCTTGCCGTACGCCTCCCTTCCGGTGATCCCGCTTTTCAAGGCGGGAGGCGGGAATAAAAAAAAGCGCCCACCCTGTTACGGGCGGGCGCTTCTGTCCTCAATGATCCGCTGCTACTGTTTCTTGAATTCCTTCTCCATCGCCTCTTTCGCCGGTTTTACGTACATGTCGCGGAGTTTTGGTTTTTCTATTTTGCCGGCGGGGTTGCGAGGAATGGTGGTATACACCATCTTTTCAGGCCATTTGTATTTCGCGAGACCCTTTTCCTTGACGAAATTGATGATCTCTTCGTCGGTGATCGTCTCGCCTTCCTTCGGCTGGATGATCGCCATAACGATCTCTACAAGTCTGGGGTGCGGATATCCCAGGACGGCGACGTCCATGACCTTGGGATGTTTGCGGAGGGCATCCTCGATCTCGGCGGGGAAGATGTTCTCGCCGCCCCTGATGATGAGGTCCTTGGCCCTGTCGGCGAAGAAGATAAAACCCTCCTCATCCATATAGGCGAGGTCGCCCGTGTAGAGCCAGCCGTCCTTTATCGTCTTTGCCGTCATCTCCGGGTTAAAGGCATATTCCTTCATGAGGCGGGGACCTTTGAGGAGAAGTTCGCCCACGCCGCCGGCGGGCAATGTCTTCCCTTCGCTGTCCACAACCTTTGCATCCATGAAGGCCGTAGCCTTGCCGATGGAACCGGCTTTCCCCATGATGTCTTCGTCATAACAGTTGGTGAGTCCGCCGCCCCCGCCCTCGGTGATGCCATAGATGTTAGCGATGGGCAGGTTGGGGAAAAATTTCTTGGAATCCTCAAGAAGGATGTAGGGAACCGGCTGGGCGCCTATCTCGATATGGCGCAGCGCGGACAGGTCGTAGTCCTTGAGGTTTATCTGGCCTGTTTTCAGCGCGTTGATAACATCCGACCAGGTCGGAACCGTATTCCAGCCGCCGGTGCATTTCTCGTCGGCCATGCTCCTGAGATAAAATTCAGGCTGGGTCTCCATCGCCATGAGGACCTTGCCTGCCGCAATGTAGCAGGGAAAGGAGAGGAACAGGGTGCCGCTGTGGTAGAAGGGGTGCGGAGACAGGTATACACTGTTGTAACCCTCGTTGTAGGTCAGGGCGTTGCCGATACCGATGTAGAAAAGGCTGTGGTGCGTGTGGGAGACCGGTTTCGGAGCGCCGGTTGTCCCCGACGTGAACATCAGTTCCGCCATATCGTCGTCGGCCGTCTCAAAGCAAACAGGTGCGGCATCGCCTTTTGCCACGATGTCATTATATGATTTTGCGCCGGCGGGCATTGTTTCGCCGAGACAAATGAAGTTCTTGCAATAGTCCATCTCTTTCATGATGGGTTCAACTCTTGCGTTAAACTGTTCGCCGAACATAAAAACCTTGCATTTCGTGACATCGGCGGCGTACTTGATGTCGGCGCTGGCAAAGCGGAAGTTAAGAGGTGTTACTGTTGCGCCCGTCTTCAGGACTGCTATGTAGCTGGCATACCACTCCATGCAGTTCATCATAAGGTGAACAACGATGTCGCCCTTCTTGACACCACAATCCTTGATAAGGTAGTTGGCAATCTTGTTCGCCTGATCGTCAAACTCTCTCCACGTGAGACTCCGGCGCTGTTTCTTTGACGGGAAGCTTTCGATAATGAACTCTCGTTGTGGAAACTTGCTCGCATTGAGCCCCGAAAACATTGCAAAATTCATAATAACCCTCCTTATGGAAACGCTTTTTTTTTATTGCTTTAAGTCCCATCAGCATGATAAAAAGATTTAGGATTCTTTGTCAACAGTAAAGTAAAACCAAATACCTTCAGGAGGTCTTGCCATGGCAGAAGTCTTCACGCACATCGGTGAAATCTTGGCACGCAACGCGCGCATGTACCCCAATGACGTTGCCCTCGTCGAGCGCACACCCGCAGAAAAGAAAAGAGTCGAACTTACCTGGAAACAATTCGACGATCAAGCAAACCAGTTCTCCAATGCCCTTGCTAAGATAGGGGCAAAAAAAGGCGATAAAATTGTCCATTTTATGAACAACTCCACCAAATGGCTGATTGCCTATTTCGGCATTATCAGGACGGGAGCCTGGGTAGTGCCTCTTAATTTCCGTTTTACCTCGGAAGACGTGAAATACTGCAGTGAAGTTGCAGAGCAGACGATCATCGTCTTCGACGAAGAGTTCACCGACAGGATCGAGGCAATAAAGGGCGACCTTCCCACAGTGAAGAAATTCATCTGTGTCGGCGGCAAGGTCCCGGCATGGGCAGAATCTTTCGACAAGCTCATCGCCTCCGAATCCACCGCGAACCTCAATGTCACACTTCTCCCCACGGATGAGTGCGGACTCTACTTCACCTCGGGCACAACAGGCCAGCCGAAACCGATCCTTCTCACCCACAACAACATGTTCTGCGCCTGCGTCACCGAGAACGCACATCACAAGCAGACAAAGAAGGACTGCTTCATCCTCATCCCGCCCCTGTATCACACGGGCGCCAAAATGCACTGGTTTGGCAGCTTCATCGTAGGCAGCAAAGCCGTTATCCTCAAGGGCGTATCTCCGGAATGGACCCTCGAGGCTGTCAGCGAGGAAGGCGGCACCATCGTGTGGCTGCTCGTCCCCTGGGCACAGGACATCCTTATGAAATTCGATAAGGGCGAACTGAAACCCTCCAACTACAAGCTCGAGCAGTGGCGCCTCATGCATATCGGAGCGCAGCCCGTTCCCCCGGCGCTCATCAAGCACTGGAAGGAATACTTCCCCACAATGGATTACGACACCAACTTCGGTCTCAGCGAGTCCACGGGTCCCGGATGCGTTCATCTCGGGATGGGCAACGAGCATAAGATCGGCGCCATCGGCATTCCCGGCTTCAACTGGGAATTCAAGATCGTCGACGAGCAGGGCGTCACCCTGAAGCAGGGAGAAGCAGGCGAACTTGTCGTCCGCGGCAACGGCGTCATGCGCGAATACTACAACAACCCGGAAGCAACGAAGAAAACCCTCATCGACGGCTGGCTTTTCACCGGCGACATGGCCCGGGAAGACGAAGACGGTTTCATCTGGCTCGTCGACAGGAAGAAGGACATCATCATCACCGGCGGCGAGAATGTCTTCCCCGTCGAAGTGGAGGATTTTCTCTATACCAACGCAAAGATAAAGGACGCAGCAGCGATTGGTATTCCCGATGATCGCCTCGGCGAGATCGTCACCGTCGTCGTCGAGCTCAAACCGGGCGAGACCATGACCGAAGAAGAAGTGATCAAGTTCTGCGAGCCGCTGCCAAGGTACAAGAGACCGAGAAAGGTGTTCTTCGGCAATGTCCCGCGCAACCCCACAGGCAAGATAGAAAAGCCGAAACTGAGAAAACAGTATTCCGGCATGGAAGAGGCATTCAAGGTTAAATAGGGAACGCGACGAAAGGAAGGACCGGGATGACTGTCCCGGTCCTTCCTTCAATGTCTCCCGTTCGGAAAGAATTTGGTGCCTTAGAACGTGTCCCACAAAAAACAACTCACCCTCGAAGAAACCATCGGCTACTCATTCAAGAACAGAGAACTCTACAATCAGGCGGTGACGCACAGCTCCTGCTTCAACGAGAAGCGGGAAGCCCGCCGCTCCGATAACGAGAAACTGGAATTTCTCGGTGACGCCATCCTCAACACCATGATCAGCATCATGCTCTACAAGCGTTTTCGCGGCAGAGATGAGGGCTTTCTCAGCAATGCCCGCTCCAGCCTCGTAAAGAGGGAAACCCTCACGGCCATTGGAAAGGAGATCAACCTCGACCAGCATATGAGCTACGGCAACGGAGAAGGCAGCGTTCCCGAAGAGTCGAAGGTACTATCCAATATGGTCGAAGCCCTGATCGGCGCGCTCTATCTCGACAGCGGGATCCGGAATACGGCGAAGGTGATCAGAAAACTCTTCTCACCCTACTTTACCGAAGAAAAGCTTACCGAAAAGAACCCCAAGAACATCCTCCAGGAGCTTTCCCAGAAGAAATGGGGGGTCCTTCCCCGGTACAAGTTCCCCCGCAGGACCAAGGACGGCTTTGCGGTTATCGTCTTCATAGGAAAGGAACACAAGGCGCGGGGCACGGGGAAAAGCAAGAAAGAAGCGGAACAGAGTGCCGCCCGAGCACTCCTGGAATATCTCGCGAAATTAGAGATCTAGAGATAATAACCTCTTCCTGTACATCCCCGCCGCGACCATACCGGCCAGAAGAACAAGGCACACAACGATGAAGTAATCTCCGTATCGCACGTAGGGCGTCATTGTGTCTTTCAGGGCATAGGTGCCCCTCAGGACATCTTCGGTGAAAATGGGGGTCCTGCCCTGGATCCGGCCCCTGGGGTCGATGACGGCACTGATGCCGGTGTTGGCGGCCCTGAGCACGTATCTGTCCGTTTCGATGGCGCGGAACACGTAGAACGCAAAGTGCTGAAAAGGTGCGGATGTCCTGTTGTACCAGGCATCGTTGGTGACGTTGATGAGAACCTGCGCGCCCCCCCTCACCGTTTCATTGGTTATGTAGGGGAATATTCCCTCAAAGCAGATAAGGATGCCCGCCTTTCCCGCATCCGTTATGATGGGTACGTGCCCCTCGCCTGACATGAAATCCGCTCCGATGGCGGTGAGCTTCTCAAGAAAGGGAAAATAGGAGACGATCGGGGTGTACTCTCCAAAGGGAACGAGATGGACTTTGTTATATATCGCCGCGGTCTGCCCGCTCCCGTTGACATAGTAGACGCTGTTCAGCAAGCTTCCCTTCCCCCCGAGCCCCACCGTCCCGAAAAACAGCCGGGAGCGGAGCATTGCGGGCACCGCCTTGATATACTTGTATGCATGGATGTCGCGATCTATGATGAAAGGTATCGCCGTTTCGGGCCAGATGATGAGATCGGCATTCTGCGCAAGACCAAAGCTCAGCCGGTAGTACTTGCTCACGGTCATCATCTTGAAGGCATCGTCCCATTTTACGTCCTGACCGATGTTTCCCTGGACTATCGCCGCCTTGAGCGGCTCTGCGTCCCTGTGCTGAAGCCTCACGAAACCATAGGTCAGGGAAGAGGCGATGAGAACGAGTACAGCCGTGGTCCATACAATCGACACCTTTTTGCGCACCCACAGGGAAAAGAGGATGCCGTTCACCGCTACGATCAGAAAGGAAATAAAGTATGTCCCCGTGACGGAGGCCACCTGTATGAAGGGAAGGAAGCTGTATTGCGAGTGGCCGAGAAACGCCCAGGGAAAGCCCGTCATGACGACTCCCCTCGCGTACTCAAGCAAGACCCATAGGGGAGCGGCAAAGAGATAGGCGGAGATGGAGGTCCTTTTCTCGAGAAAGGCGCAGGAAAGCGCAAAGATCCCCAGGTAAAGGGAAAGATAGAGGACAAAAAGAAGGAGGATCAGTATACTGACGGGGATATTTATGCCCCCGTAACGGTTCATGGCCACAACAACCCAATAGATGATCCCGAGCCAGGCGACTACCCCGGCCGCAAAACCCTGTTTGAACGACAGGAGAAGGTTGTCCTTGTCAATGGCTCGCAAGAGCGGCACAAGGGCAATGAAGGCAAGGGGAAAGAGGGACACCGGCGGCTGTACGAAGACAAGCATCGCCCCCGACAGGAATGCGAGCCCGTATCCCGGGATAAGTGATGAAAAACGGCCCCTCCTGTCAGCAAGAGCTTTCATTCACGGTCCTCCTCCATCAGCATCGAGCATACAATACGGCTATTCATCGACAAGCGCCAGGTAGACGGGATGCTCGAGGACAACCCCCATGAGCTTTTTTTCGCGGTAGCGCATCTTCCTCGCCTCTGAGGGCCCGCTTACGTGGTCGTAACCCATGATGTGGACCAGACCATGGACAATGAGGCTGAAGAACCTTTCATAAAAGGGGATACCCGCCTCGCGGGCCTCATCGCGGGCGCGTTCCACGGAAATGATGATGTCCCCGATGGCCTCTCCGGGCATTCCGTCAAGATAGGAGAAGGAGATAACGTTCGTCGGCCGGTCTTTTCCGAAAAGATCCCTGTTCATGAGGGCGATCTTCCCGTCATCCACCAGCAGTATGCTCAGGTCCCTGTTCTGAATCCTTAAAAAGGCCAGTAGTTCCCTTGTTACCTTGTCGATCGCTTTTCGATTGAGCTTCATCAACCTTTGGGAGTTTTTTATCAGAACCGCCATTTTGTGTCCTTTCAGGGTATTCGATGCGATGATGAAAGATGCCGATGAGGATCGCGATAAAGCTTTTCCGAATCGCGTGGAGGTCCTTAAGGGTCAGCTCGCACTCGTTGAGCTGGCCGTCAAGGAATATGTCCTCTATGATGCGCTGAACATGGTTCTCGATCCTCTTGGGCGTAGGGTCTTCAAGGACCCGGGATGCGGCTTCGACGGCATCGGCGAGCATGATGATACCCGCCTCCTTCGTCTGCGGCTTCGGACCGGGATAGCGGAAGTCCTTTTCCTCGATCACGTGGAGCAACGGATCTTCCTTTCCCTTGGCCTTGGTGTAAAAAAAGCTCGTCAGACTGGTGCCGTGGTGCTCCTGGATGATGCCTGTCAGCCTGCTTCCCAGTCTGTACTCCTTCGCCAGTTCCACCCCCTCTTTCACGTGAGACATTATGATGAGGGCGCTCATATTCGCGGTAATGCCTGCATGGGCGTCCTCGGAACCGGTCCGGTTCTCGATATAATAATGGGGCATCTTCAATTTCCCTATATCATGGTAGTACGCGGCAACACGTGTCAGGAGAGGGTGGGCGCCGATAGCCTCCGCAGCCGCCTTTGAGAGATTGCCGACAACGATGCTGTGGTGGTACGTCCCCGGCGCATTGAGCATCATGTCTCCCAGCAGGGGATGCTCGAGGTTGGCAAGCTCCAGAAGTTTGATGTCCGTCGTGTAATCGAAAACGCTTTCAATGACGGGCAAAAGCCCGAGGACTATGAAACTGCCGGCAATGCCGTTGACGAGCACGAAGGCCACCCTGAGGGGAATGCTTCCAGACGACCGACTTGTGAAAACGTCGCCGGCAAGCATAAAGAGGCACATCAAGAAAGCCGTGTATATGCCCGCCTTGAGGATAGTATTGCGGTTCTCGCACTTGCCCGAGAAAAATGCGCCCACTATGGACCCGGCCAGGGTGTAAAGGAAAATGCGGAGACTGTAGTTGAAAGAGAATGCCAGCGTGGCTGCATAAACGAGGGAGAAAATGAGGGCTATCTCCGAAAAGAGAACGATGCGCACCACCATCGCGAAAACGAAAACGGGAATGATATAGAAGAGGTCTTCAATGCGGCTCTGGGCATAACTCTCAAAGATCAGGTGGAAAGATTTTACGAGAAGCACACAGAAGACCATGAAAACAGAACAAAAGATGAGGTCTTTCTTCGACAGGTAGAACTTTTTTATGTTCTTTTCCGAATACTCATAGAGAATCGCTATGAGCAGAACGAGAAGGATGAAAACGGCGATGAATCTCTTGACCGCAAAGACCTCACGCCTGTCCAGTGTGTTGTATACGGCGATCTTGCTGAAATGGTCGGCGTTGATCCGCTCGCCCTCCCGTACGATGACCTCGCCCTTCTTCACCGTGGCGTCCGTGCCGGGTACGGAAAAATCCATGGGAGCCCTGAGGTTCTCCCTCGCTATATCGCCAAGCTGATATTCAGCGGTGAAGAAAGGGTTCTTTATGCTGACTATGAGCGCCAGCGCCACGGCGAGGCAGACGAGAATGAGCAATTTCCCGTAGTGGCGGTACGAAGGAGGTTTATCCTTTCCGTTCTGCATTTTTGGACTCCTCCAATTCCAGTCGTCGTGCTTCATAGGCCTTGATTATTTTCTGCACCAGGGGATGGCGCACGACATCCTTTTCGGTAAAGTAGACGAATTTGATCCCCTTGACGCCCCTCAGAATCCCCCTCACCTCCACGAGACCGCTTGTTTTCTTGTCGGCAAGGTCGATCTGGGTGATATCGCCGGTGATGACCGTCTTCGATGAAAAACCGAGTCTCGTCAGGAACATTTTCATTTGTTCCGAGGCTGTGTTCTGCGCTTCGTCGAGGATGATGAAGGCGTCGTTGAGCGTTCTGCCGCGCATGAACGCCAGCGGGGCGATCTCGATGACCCCTCTTTCGATAAGCCTTGTGGCCCGGTCCATGTCGACCATATCGTAGAGCGCGTCATAAAGAGGCCTCAGATAGGGATTGACCTTCTCGTACATCGTGCCGGGCAGGTATCCCAGTTTTTCCCCCGCCTCTATGGCGGGGCGCGTCAGGATGATCCGCGATACCTCGCGCCTGTAATAGGCGCCCAGGGCCATCGCCATTGCCAGGTACGTCTTGCCGGTGCCCGCCGAACCGATGGCGATGACGACATCGTATTTCTTCATCGCGTGAACATACTGCTTCTGGTTGGCGCTCTTGGGCGTAATAAGCTTCTTGGAACCGGCGATGTATATCTGGTCCTTTTCGATGTCGCCGCCGGTTTCGTGGGCATTGATGACAAACCTTACAGCGTGGTCGATATCGGAGACACCCACGGCAAAACCCTTTTTCACGATGCCGTGAAGCTCGTTTATCGCCTTCCCTGCGTCTTCAATATCCTTCTTGCCTCCTATAAGGGTGAGGTGATTGCCCCGAATACTGGCCTTGATATTGAAGTATTTCTTCAGATATTTGATGTTTTCTTCCCGCGGCCCGAAGAGGCTTCTTGCCACGTTTATATCATCGAAGGACAGCCGCAGCAATCCTTCATCAGTTTTCTCGTCCAACAATCCTCTCTTTCTCCTATTTTATAGGTTAATATACCACAAAACAGGAATTTACAAAAGAGACAAGAATTTCGGCGGCCCCTATTGCAAAGGGCTGTGTTCGATGGTATCGTTTGGAGAAAAAATTGCTGGAGAGCCCGCACCGGCGTGTTCTCTGAAAGGAAGAGCCCTTGTCGAAGAAAACGCTATCCTTCAAGACGGTACTAACGATGGGAGTGATCATCGGAATTGTAGTCATCATCATCGCCGTCATCGCCATTACACTGCAGCAGAAAAGAACCCTCAAGGCCTCCGTCGCGGGAACCCTTCCACGGATGGAAGAAAAGACCGGCTGGCAGGAACTGTTCACCGATGCGGATGGTGAACACCATTACATCATAGAAAAGAGGAAGGACCAGTCCGGGAATGTCATCGGCGCATGGGACAGGCTGACCTACTCGAAGAAAGGCAAGGACAATTACATCCTCAAACGGCGGAGCAACGGCATGTTCATAACGGGGATGGACACCCTCACCCGCCGTTACACGCTTTATTATCTGAAGTGCGGCGAAAAGGAACAGCAGTTTGCCATCATAAAGGTCTTCGAAGCATCCCGGGACGGCAAGACGCTGGATTACGGCAAGACGGGGAGTCAGAAGGACTGGGACAACGTCCCGCCAGAGGCGGTTGTCGGCAAGCTGGCAAAGATCGCCTGTCCGTAACGGACAGCATTTCCAATCACAAGTATTTGTAAGTCGTGGTATTTTCGTATAGAATATGGCGTCATGAACAAAGTTCTCATCATAGATGACGAAAAAAACATCCTCGATTCACTTTCGGGAATCCTCGAGGACGAAGGCTTTTCCGTATTGAAGGCCACCGACGGAAAGGAAGGCCTGGCCATATTCGAGCGCGAAGCGCCCGACATCGTGCTCCTGGACGTCTGGATGCCCGAGCTTGACGGGATACAGGTCCTCAAGGAAATACGCATCCGGAAGGATGACGCGAAGGTGGTCGTCATATCCGGGCACGGCACGATCTCGACGGCAGTGGAGGCTGTGAAGATGGGCGCTTACGACTTCCTCGAAAAGCCCCTCTCCATCGACAAGGTGCTCGAGGTAGTATCGCGCAGCATAGGCACGGGGCAGAAACACGACCGGTCAGTGGCGGATTTCAGGCTGGACGTGGCGCCGGGCCTCACGAGAGAGAAGCAAAAAACGATCGGAAAGAGCACCGTCGTTTACGGGGTAGGCCTCCACTCCGGTGTGAAGACGGGCATGATCCTTCTGCCCATGCCCGAAAACACGGGCATTGTCTTCGAGACCATTCCCGACGGAGAGCGAATACCGGCCTACATCGATTACGTCTTCTCCGTGGGATATGCCTCGTCGGTGAAGGGCAAGAACAGCGTGGTCCGCACCATCGAACATCTTCTCTCCGCCTGCCACATGTACGGGATCACCAATCTCCTCGTCAAGGTAAGCGAAGAGATACCCATATTCGACGGCTCCGCAATAGAGATCTGCACAAAGATCGAGGAGGCCCGGGTCGTGGAACAGGCCGACGGAATCGAACCGCTCATCATTACCGAGAAGGTGGAACTCACAAATTTGCAGAACGGCAAGTACCTTGCAGCGGAACCCTCGGACATTTTCGAGATCGATTATCTCCTTGAACAAAAGAAACCCATAGGGACCCAGCAATACCGGTTCCAGGCCAACCTCGGCGATTATGTCGCCAATATCGCCCCGGCGAGAACCTTCGGCTTCCTCAAGGACTTCGAGCAGCTTGCAAAGATGGGCCTCGGGACCGGGGGGCGCATCAACAATTTCATCATTCTCAACGAGGACGGGGTCATCAACACGAAACTGAGGTTCAAGGACGAGTTCGTTCGTCACAAGGTGCTCGACCTGATAGGCGACATATATCTCCTTAACCGCCCCATCATAGGCAAGATCACCGCCCGCCAGACAGGCCACATGGAAAACATCGCTTTTGTAAAGGAACTCAAGAAACGGTTTCTCTGACGACAAACCGTTTCAAGCTTCAGGTTTCTATCTCTCCACCACATCCTTTACCCCGTTGGACTTGTAGATGAACCTGGCGTCGCTGACGGGGGTGTTGACCTTGATGTCCGAGAACTCTATGGTGTTGATGTTGCCCGTAAATTCAAGGATCTCTATCTTCCTCAAGAGACTGTTCTTGTCGATCCACAGCTTGGCTATGGTAACGGAGGAATCCTTTTGCGGGATGAGTTCGAAATACTGCATGCCCGTCGTTATGCTGTGCTGCTTTACCTTGAAGAGGTTGTCTATCCGGGCAATGTCCTCCACGAGGTCGAAAAAAGTGCCCCCCGTTTTCTCCCGGCTGACCCTGCTCTTGAGCACGAAGGATTTGCCTTCCTCGTCCTGCCACATATGGCTCCCGTCATAGAGGAACATCTTGTCCTTGGGCTTGGTGTATTTCCAGAGGAAACCCTTGTGCCGCTTGAAAAAGAAATTTCCGTCAAACTCGCGTATCTTCTTTATACCGGAGACAAAGATCTTCTGGTGAAAGGAAGCCTCCAGCGAATTGATGGCGGCATATGTCTTCTTTATGGACTCAAAGGGGGATTTCGTCTCGCCCTGCAAACCGGGTTTTGCGTCACCCTGGGGCGCCGCTGGGCCCTGGGCGGCAACGCACAGGGGCAGCAGCAGGAACGCCGCCGCGAGGACACCGCAAACCGCCCGTGATGAAAGTCCTCTTGTGTCGGAAACAACTCTTTCTCTCATTCGATCATACCTCTGATAGGGATCATTTTTTCAGGACCTCTCTTGGCTTGACACCATCGGAAGGACCGACGATGCCTTCCTGCTCCATACGTTCTATGATACGGGCCGCACGATTGTACCCTATTCTGAATCGCCTCTGCACCATGCTTATGGAAGCCTCTCCCCTCGATGACACAAATTCGACGGCCTCCTCATACTTCTCGTCATCTATGGCCTCGCCGTTCTCTTCCTCTTCCTTCTCTTCGAGGATCTCATGATGATACGTGGGCGCACCCTGCTGCTTCAAGAATTCCACGATACGTTTGATCTCGCCCTCGGAAACGTAGGAGCCGTGGAGTCGCTGAAGCCTGCCGATCCCGGGACTCAGGAAGAGCATATCCCCATATCCCAGGAGGCTCTCGGCGCCGTTCGTGTCAAGTATGGTCCGTGAATCCACCTTGGAGAAAACCTTGCATGCCACCCGGGCAGGGAAGTTGGCCTTGATGATCCCCGTCAGGACATCGACGGAGGGCCTTTGCGTGGCAAGGATGAGGTGGATGCCCGATGCCCTGGCCATCTGGGCGAGACGGGCGATGTATTCCTCCACCTCTTTCGGGGAGACCATCATGAGGTCGGCGAGCTCGTCTATCACCACAACGATATAGGGCAGGGTCTCGCCCTCCTCGCGCACAACCTTGTGGTTGTATTTCTCTATGTTGCGAACGCCCTTTTGCGCCATCATGTTGTAGCGCCTCTCCATCTCGTCCGTCATCCAGCGCAGCGCCGTCTTCGCATTCTTCGCGTTGGTGACGACGGGCAGGAGAAGATGGGGAATTCCTTCATAGAAGGACAATTCCAGCATCTTGAGGTCGATCATGAGAAAACGCACATGGGCGGGGGTCGCCTTGAAGAGAACGCTGAGGATCATGCTGTTCAGGGACACGCTCTTGCCGGAACCCGTCGCCCCCGCCACCAGGAGGTGAGGCATCTTCGCAAGATCCGCCACGTATGATTCTCCGCTTATGGTCTTTCCCAGCACGAGGGTAAGATGTGAGGGTGAAGACGTGAAGACCCGCGATTCAATGATCTCCCGTATGTACACCGTCTCCCGCTCCCTGTTTGGGATCTCTATGCCCACCACCGCCTTGCCGGGGATGGGGGCGATGATCCTGATGGAAACGGCGCTGAGGGCCATAGCCAGGTCATCGGAAAGATTGGCGATCTTGCTCACCTTGACACCCGGAGCCGGCTCAAATTCGTACATGGTGATGACGGGCCCGGGTTTCACCTCCGTCACCCTGCCATCAATCCCGTAATCCTTGAGCTTCTTCTCCAGGATGGAGGCGTTCGCCTGGATGGATTCCTTATCGACCTTCATCTCCTTCTTTTCGACGTTATCGAGAAGGGACGGGTCGGGGAGTTTGTAAGGCCCGATCTCCTTGAAGAACTCGAAGGTATCCTGTACCGCCGCCTTCTTCTCCTGGGTCTTCGGGGCCTCGTCCTCTTCCTTCCTCCCGTGAGTCACCTTGATCTCGCTGCGACGCTCAGCCTTCTTTCGCCTCGCTATACGCTCCTCGATCACCCCCAGGATGGGCGCCTGGATGATGAGAAAGGCGGAAATGAAAAGAAGAACGACGGCGACGAGAATGGTGCCGAAATTGCCGAGGAAGTTCATGAGGGCCTTTTCGAGAAGGGACCCCATTAGTCCCGAGAACTCGATCTGGACCCCTCGCAGGTAGACCTTTCCCACAAACACCTGCAGGAGCGTCCCCACGGAAAGGAAGAAAAGAACAAGCCCCGACGAGAAGACGATGATGCTGGGGGGATCCTTTTTCCGGACATAGAAGATGCCAAAGAGGAGGGAATAGGAGACAAGGAGATAGCTCATGAATCCAAAAAGCTGCATGAAGAGGTCAGAAAGGTAGGACCCTGCCTTGCCGCAGAGATTGCGGGCCGATCCGTCGGTGACCGTATGAAATGAGGGGTCGAGAGGGTGATAGGACAGGAGACTGACGAAAAGGAAGAGGAAAACCCCTATGAGGGCTACCCCGAGCATCTCTTTCTTCAGTTCCGCCGATAGATTCATGCGTCTGCCGTCATTACGAACTGAACCTCACCGGTCCCCCTGTGCACTCGCGGCCTGACCTTTCGCCATAAGCCTTTCGATGCGAAGCCTCACATCGTCCATCACTTTTGTTTTCTGAGACCTGTCCATGCCCTCGAGCACTACGGGTTCCCCGACCTCAATGTATATTACGCCTTTTTTACGGGGAATAAAACCTCCTTTTGGCTGCAAAGCACTCGAACCATAGATACCGACGGGAACAACGGGCACCGTGGCTCGAAGTGCGAGCGTAAAACCCCCTTTTTTGAAAGGAAGGAGCTTACCATCGGCGCTGCGGGTGCCTTCGGGAAAGATAACGATGTTCGTCCCTTCCCGTATCCTCTGAGCCGCCTTCTCGATGGCCTTTAAGGCCTCCCGGGCGTTTTCCCGGTCTATGCTTATATAGCCCGCCTTTTTCATGGCCCATCCGAAAATGGGGATGCTGAAAAGCTGCCTTTTGGCGATCCATCTGAAGGACAGGGGTAATCTGGACAGGAGCGCGTATATGTCGAGAGCGCTCTGGTGGTTGCACATGACGACGTAGGGGGACGAGCTGAGATGCTCGAGCCCTTCCATTCTGACGCGGATCCCCGCCATTGCAAGGTACATCTTTGCCCAGAGGCGGGCCAGGCGGTGGAGGGCCTCTTCGTAGCTCCCAAAAAGATTCACGAGAAGGGCAACGCAGGAGAGGGCTATCGTCGAAAGAACCAGCCAGACGAGAACAATGGCACTTCTCATCCGGATAGGTCCTCAAGGGAGTCGAGGACCGCCGTCACTTCATTTTTGATCCTCTCGTCCAGATCATAGGGCGAAACGCCTCTCTTGTCGGCCTCGACGACCCGATCGTTGAGAGAGAGAAAACCGAGGAGCGGCAGCCCTTCAAGGTTCTCCCGGACAAGGGCCTCATCCTCGTTCCCGGCGATCTTGTTTCCCACGACATACACCTTCTTAATTCCAATGTCGTCGGCGAGCTTTCTCACCTGGCGTGCAGTCTGAAAGCTTCGTCTGCCCGGCTCCACTACGACGATGAGAGCATCGATATATTCTGTTGTGCCCCTGCCGAGATGCTCAAGCCCGGCCTCGAGATCAACAATGACGTATTCGTCGCGCTCTATCATGACGTAGGAAAGCAGGCTCCTGAGAAGCGCATTCTCTGCGCAGAAGCAACCGCCGCCTCCCTGGGGTATATTGCCCAGCACGAGGAGTTTCACGCCATCCCTCACCAGCGAAAAACGTTCAGGTATGTCGTCGACGCGGGGGTTCAGCTGAAAGAAGGCCCCGTACTGGCCCTTTTTCGAACCCGTCCGCTCGGCGATGAACTCCTCCATGGCGGCAAGAGGCCTCACCGCATTCAGACTTTCCTCGTCGATGCCGATGGCGCTTGCCAGGTTCGAGTCCGGGTCGGCGTCGATGGCGATCACCTTTTTACCCCTCTCGCCGAGAATCCGCGCCATGCCCCCGGCAAGGGTCGTTTTCCCCGCACCGCCTTTTCCTGAAACAGCTATCTTCATGGTATCCTTCGCTGCAAAATTATCATCCTTTGCAAAGCATTGTCAACGTTGACGGCAGAATGAAGGGCCGCTTCGCGGCAAGCCTCCATGGATGACTGATTATAGCACGGTAGAACCAGGAAAAGAAGGGCTAAGGGGGTGGAGTCAAGAGTCAGGAGAAAAGGGGTGAACGCAAGAACTCTGGCGCCTGATCTCCGAATCCTTCTCCTTGTCTCTTGACTCATCTCCTCCCCTGTCTTATTTTTTGGGGACAAAACAACTAAATTCGAGGTGATCTGAACATGACAAGTGAACGTATGGAATTCAAGACCGAGGTCAAACAGCTTCTCGACCTTATGATCCACTCTCTTTACTCCCACAAGGAGGTTTTCTTGCGGGAGCTCATATCGAATGCTTCCGACGCCATCGACAGGGCGCGCTATGAATCGTTGACAAACAGCGATATCCTGGAAGAGGGCAGCGGGTGGAAGATCAAACTCGTCGTCGACAAAGATGCGGGGACGCTTACGATCAGTGACAACGGCATCGGTATGACCCACGATGAGGTGATCGAATCGCTGGGCACCATCGCCCGTTCGGGCACAAAGGAATTCCTTGAGGCTTTGAAAAGCCAGGAGGTGAAGGACAATCCCGAGCTTATCGGCCAGTTCGGCGTGGGATTCTATTCCTCCTTCATGGTGGCCGACAGGATCACCGTCATCTCCCACCGCGCCGGTTCGAAGGGAACACGGGGCATCAAATGGGAATCCTCCGGCGACGGCACCTTCACCGTCGAGGAGACGGAAAAAGGATCCCGAGGCACCGACGTCATCCTCCATCTCCGCGAGGACGAGAATATCTATCTCAGCGAATGGGAAATCCGCAGCGTCGTCAAGAAATATTCGGATTTTATCGAGCATCCCATCGTCATGGAAGTGGAAAAAGAGATAGAGAGCGAGCTGAAAAAGGGCGAAAAGGTAAAGGTGCGCGAAGAAGAGACGCTCAATTCCATGAAGGCCCTCTGGCTCAAGGAGAGGTCGGAAGCGAGCCCCGAGGAGTACACCGACTTCTACAAGCACATATCCCATGATTTTCATCCCCCCGCAAAGGTCATCCATTACAGGGCGGAAGGGACGTCGGAATTCGCGGCCCTCATGTTCGTGCCTTCCATAGCACCCGTGAACATGCTCTACCGCGATTTCAAGTTTGGGCCAACGCTCTACGTGAAGAGGGTCAGGATCATGGACCACTGCGAGGATCTCATACCCCAGTACCTGCGCTTCGTGCGCGGCGTCGTCGATTCATCGGACCTGCCGCTCAATGTCTCCCGGGAGATACTCCAGAACAACCGGCAGGTTGATATCATAAAGAACTCGCTCACAAAGAAGATCCTCGAAACATTTGAGGAAATGAAGGAGAACGAATATGACGACTATCTCAAGATATACGGGGAATTCGGTCGCGTCCTGAAGGAGGGGGTCCATTTCGACCTGCCTAGGAGAGAGACCATTGCAGACCTTCTCCTCTTCGCCTCCACGAGTTCACAGGAAGGAAAGCTCAGGACCTTGAAGGAGTATATTGACGACATGAAGGAGGGCCAGGAAGAGATATACTATATCGTCGGTTCATCCCTTTCGGACGCCGCCAACTCGCCCTACCTCGAAGCCTTCAAACAGAAGGAATACGAGGTCGTCTTCATGACCGACGACATCGACGATTTCATCTTCAACGGCTTCGAATACAGGGGAAAGAAGATGCATTCCATCACGCGGGGCGACATCTCTCTCGACAAGGACAAGACGGTCCAGATAGAAGAGACGAAAAAGAAATACGCAAAGCTCATCGATCTCGTCAAGGAGACTCTTTCCGAGGAAGTGAAGGATGTTAGACTCTCGGGAAGGCTCACCGATACCGTGTGCTGTCTTGTAGCCGATGAAGGCGATCTCGACCCGGCCATGGAACGCCTTCTCAAGGCAATGGGCCAGGATCTGCCCCCCATGAAGCGGATACTGGAATTGAACCCTTCGCATCCGCTCTTCGTCTCCATGAACAGTATCTTCGAGAAAGAGGAGGCCAGCCCGGAATTGAAGGATTATATTCGGCTCCTCTATGATCAGGCACTGGTCCTCGAAGGATCGAAGCCCAAGGATCCAGCGGCTTTCTCAAGGGCGATAGCGAGATTGATGGTCGAAAATGCGGAGAAGAGATAGAGACAGGGACCCGTGACCTCTCTTCACTCGAAAAACTCCATGAACTTATCCTTGAAGCCCTTGCGCGTCCTCGGCGATGAATCCTTGAATTCCCCCGCCAGTTCCTCGACGAGGGTCTTCTGCCGGTCTGTCAGCTCTGAGGGGATAACGATGTTGAGATAGACGAGCTGGTCACCCCTGCCGTAGCCATTGGACTTGTTGACACCAAGACCCTTGAGCCTGAAGACCTTTCCCTGCTGTGTGCCTGTGGGTATCTTGAGGACCGACTCACCCTCGATGGTAGGGATCGTTATCTCTCCACCCAGGCACAGGAGGGGAAAACCGACATCGACCTGAACGATGATGTCGTCCCCGGCCCTCTCGAAAACAGCGTGTTCCCTGACCTGGAGGACCACGAAAAGATCGCCGGGGATGGTGTCCCCAGACTGCTGCATCCCCTCTCCTCTCAACTGGAGGCGGGTATTGTTATCGACACCCGGGGGTATCCTGACCTTCAGCTTCTTCTTGGTCTTGACACTCCCCTTGCCCTTACAGTTCTTGCAGGGATTCTTTATAACCTGACCTTCACCGCCGCAGTACTCACAGGTTCTATTGATGGTAAAAAACCCGTGGCTCTGACGGACCTGGCCGCGGCCGCCGCAGTGCCTGCAGACCACCGGCTCGTGGCCAGGCTCGGCACGTGAACCGTTGCAGACGGGACATCTTGTTTCCTTGGGAATCTCGATCTCCTTCTCTCCGCCGAACACTGCTTCCTCGAACTCTATGGTCAGGTTATACCGGAGATCGTTTCCCTTCCTCTGGCGCGGTCTCTGGTTGCCGAAGAAGTCACTGAAAAGATCGTTGAAGACAGAATCGAAATTTCCCTGAAAACCGAAATCAAATACGGACCCCGCGTCGCCCGCAGCTCCGAAGCGCTCGTAGTGGTTTCTTTTCTGGGCGTCTCCCAGGACCTCGTAGGCCTGGTTTATCTCTTTGAACTTCTCCTCGGCCTTCAAGTCTCCGGGGTTGCGGTCCGGATGGTATTGAAGGGCGAGTTTCCGGTATGCCTTTTTTATCTCTTCGTCGCTTGCCCCCCGCGAAACATTGAGGACCTCGTAATAATCAACGTGCCTGCTTCTCATGATAAACCTTTCTTGAGCCTTACTGGATATCGGGTTTTTTTGAGACACCTACCCGGGAGGGTCTGATGAGTCTGTCATTGAGGAGATAACCTTTTTGCAATTCCGAAACCACGGTGTCAGGCTCCACGTCATCGTGTTCTTCCTGATAGAAAGCCTCATGAAAGTTGGGGTCGAACTTTTTGCCCACCGCTTCTACTGATTTGACACCGGCCTTTTCCAGGACCTTCATGAATTCGCTGAGTGTCATCCTGACACCTTCGTGGATGCCTTTGTGATCGTCAGTGGACTCGGCGTGCCTCAGGGCCAACTCGAGATTATCGAGAACGGGCAGCAATTCCTTGATAATGACCTCATTCGCGTACTTGAGCACATCCAGTTTCTCTTTCGCTTTGATCTTCTTGAAGTTCTCGAAATCGGCCTGAAGATAGAGCAGTCTTTCCTCAAGGGATTTGATCTTCCCTTCCTTCTCTTCCAGTTCCTTTTTCAATTCTGCGGGTGTCTCTTCTTTCTTTTTCTTTTTTTTATGCTCCTCATGTTTGTGTCCGTTACCGCCATTCTCTTCGTGCATTTCTTCCTTTTCGTCAAGGAGCAGGTCTTTGTCTTTTTCTTTCATTACTTTCCTCACATCAATTTAAAGAGATCTGTTACCGCCCGGGCAGTATAATCAACTATAGGGATAAGGCGCGAGTAGTTCATCCTCATCGGCCCGATGATACCAAGAAGGCCGTAGCTGTCCTCGCCGATTCGGTAGGCCGAAGTGATGATGCTCATCCCTTCCATCCCTTTCATGTCACTTTCGCTTCCAAGAATTACGTTAATGCCTTCTTCACTCAGGTACCGGTCAAGAAGCTGTATCAGTCTTTCCTTGTTCTCCAGGGTCCTGAAGAGGTCTTTGAGCTTTTCCACATCGGAGAATTCAGGGATACCGATCATCTTCGATGCCCCCTCTATATAGATCTCCCTCTTCTCCTCCTCGCCTACAAGAACATCAAGCGTATCCTGTATCTTTCGATAGAGGGTCTGAAAATTTTCCCTGTCCTTGTGCATGTCCTTAAGGATGTTCTCCTTGAGGGCATAAAAAGGCATGCCGGAGAAGCGTTCATTCATGTAATGTTTCATCTCGTCAAGTACGCCTTGCTCGAGATCCTCGCTGGTATCGACGAACCTCCTGTGGACCATGCCCGATGACGTGACGAAAACAACGAGGATCGTACTCCGGGAAAGCCTGACAAACTCCACTTCTTTGAAAAGCATCGTATCGACCCTGGGCTCTACAACAATGCTCGGACATCGTGAAATGGCGGCGAGCACCCGCGAGGCATCAGCCATGAGCTCTTCCGCATAGGCATAGCGCAACCGGGAAAGGGTTTCCAGGGCCTTGAGCTCCTTCTTTCCCGGAACCCCGGGAGCCGGCAGGCTGTTCACATAATAGCGGAAGGCCTTGGGTGTGGGTACCCGCCCGGCCACCGCATGGGGTTTGTACAGAAAGCCCAACTCCTCAAGCTCGCTCATGATATTCCGGATGGTGGCGGAACTCACCTTCTTCTTCATCACCCGGGAGATCATAATGGAACCTATGGGCTCGGCGAAGACGATGTAATTCTCGACGATGAGCTCAAGCACAGACCTTTCACGGTCATTCAAGATATCCCGTAAACCTTCCATTGATACAATACATTAATTATCCCGCCCGCCTTTGTCAAGAAAATGGCATGGGTCGCCATTGACGCTGCGTTCCGGGAAACGCAATCTTACAGGTATGTCCCGTTCCTGTGCCGATCAACAGAAAACGGGGGCGCATATGACCATCCAAACCGTGAGAATGCTGATATCCGTTTTGTTTCTTGCTTGTGCCCTCGCCGCCGTCTTCGCCATGTTCGAGATGCTCAGACGGGAGGAAGGGAGGTTCAATGCCGAAAAGTCCACAGGGGTTCCATCGCACCAACGGCATTGTGTTATTCATGTCGGCCCTTGCCCTCGGAGAGGATTGGGTGCAGCCTGCATGAAAGAACCGAAAAAGAACCGGAGACTCTTTCATCGGTCACCGGAATCTGGTTATTGTCTTTTGAATTGGTTATTGTCTTCTCAGACGGTTAATTCAAAGGTGCTGGGGTGCCAGTTGCGGTGGGAACTCGCCTCTGAGTATCTTTTCATCGCTATGTTGCTTACGTGAACATCATAGGGACCGATGCTTGCGCTGTAACGGACAACGCCGCTCTCGACCGCCGCGCCGGTGCGTTTCAGTGCCACGCTGTAATCGTGCCCGTTCCTCTGCCCTTCAAGCGCCTGACTGCTCCCGGCGGAAGAAACATTGGCGGGGAGCCGTTCCTGTGTTCCCTGAGCCCTCGTCCCCGAACTGATCCTGACATCGTCGCCATCGAAGGCAACAAGGAAGGAGGGCAGATCCTTGCGTGAACCTGCGCCCTGTCTGTCCTCACGATGGAGGTCTTCGCCTCTCCGCGCCTCGCCGATAACCGGAACGTGGCCGCGTGTCCGTATATTTTCTGATGTTATAACAGTAGTATTCATCTTGATGATGCCACTATTCTAACACTTTTTTTCTTTTTGGACGAGAAAAAAATCGAAAGTCCCTTAAAATATCTGCCGCCTCTGTGTCAAGCCTTCTTCTTGACTTTCCCATTCTCATACAGTATTGATTCATACATTGACCAAGTTTAAGAAAGGATCTGCGCATGACCGGCGATAACGACGCCTGCTATGTTTTCTTGCTTCGCGGTCAGAAGGTGCTTGTCGACCTGTCCTCGCGGCCGCCGAAAGTGCCGCGACAGTCTACCGCAAAGAGCCTGGGGCTGTCCCTTGAGAGCGCGTACCGCCTCGGCTCCCTGAATGGCCTCGAGTGCTATGCTTTTTCTGTCACCGGCGACAGGGAACCCCCGCCTGGAATGGATTTCCTGGGTCTCAGAAAGCTTTTCGGGGTCCTCGATGGAGACCAGTATTCCATGGCTGTCAGGGCACTCGGGATCCTCAACTGGGATGGCACCTGCCAGTTCTGCAGCGTCTGCGGTTCGCGTCTCACAAGGCACGACGTTATCCTCGCCAAGCAGTGTGAGGCTTGCGGCTTCACGATGTTTCCCAGGATATCTCCGGCAGTGATCGTCCTCGTGGAAAAGCGGGACAAGGTGCTTCTTGCCAGGGCAAGCAGATTTGCCGAAGATCTCTATAGCGTCCTGGCGGGTTTTGCAGAACCCGGCGAGACGCTTGAGGACGTGGTGCGCAGGGAGATCAGGGAAGAGGTCGGGATAGAGGTCAAGGACATCCGCTATTTCGGCAGTCAGCCCTGGCCCTATCCCGACTCCCTCATGATCGGCTTCATTGCGTCATGGGCGGCCGGTGAGATAGCCATCGACAACGACGAGATAAGCGATGCGCGGTGGTTCACCGTCGAGAACCTGCCGAAAATACCGGACAGGATCAGCATTGCAAGGGCACTCATAGACTGGTTCATTGAAAAGAACAGGAAAGGAGCCCAATGAAAGCAATAGTCTTCGACGGGAGCCTGAGGATTACCGGCACCAGGGGAAAACCGGTCCCGGCGCATGGCGATGCCCTGATCAGGGTCTCCATGGCCGGCATCTGCAATACGGACATGGAGATAACGAAGGGTTACCTGGGATTTAACGGGACCATCGGTCACGAGTTTACCGGCATTGTGGAGGCGATTGGCGGCAGATCGAAGAAGCTGGTCGGGAAACGCGTCGTCGGAGAGATAAATTGCGGATGCGGGCACTGCGACATTTGTCTCAAGGGCCTTGAAAAGCATTGCCCCGACAGGACCACCATCGGGATACTGGGGAGGGAGGGCGCGTTCGCGGAGTATATGACGCTTCCCGTCAAGAACCTTCATGAAATACCCGACGGCCTTACCGACGAAGAGGCGGTCTTCACCGAACCGCTGGCCGCCGCGTTTGAAATACTCGAGCAGATCAGGGTCGGGACCCGCGATACCATCCTTGTCGTCGGCGATGGCAAACTCGGCATCCTCTGCGCCCTTGCGCTCAGGCTGACCGGGGCGCACGTGACCCTGGCAGGAAAACACCCCTCGAAACTGAGCATTGCCCGGGATCAGGGTGTACCGGCGGTAATGACAAAAGACCTTTACCCGGGCAGCAAATACGACATCGTTGTGGAGGCGACAGGCAGCGCCGACACCTTCCAAACCGCCATGAAGCTCACAAAACCCCGCGGCGTCATCGTCCTCAAGAGCACCGTGGCCCACGGCAGCCCCATCAACCTCGCCCCCATCGTCATAGACGAGCTAAACGTCATCGGCTCCCGCTGCGGACCTTTCAAACCGGCCCTGAAGGCCCTGGCTGACGGCCTCATCGACGTTAAGCCCCTCATTTCGGCAATCTTTTCTCCTCGAGAAGCAAAGAAAGCCTTCGCGGCCGCGAGAAACCGCAACACCCTCAAGGTGCTTATCGATTTCAGAAGGAAGTGACAACCAATGACCAAACAAGAAGGAACGGCTGGCCGGAGATCTTTTCTCTGACCATTGTGATTTGGTCATTACGGTCGTTGGACATTTCTTCCTTCAGAATATAATATTGATGTACCCATGAAAGTTTCAGAGACATCTTCGATAATACGGACATATGACCTTTGGAAACAATACGAGGATGAAGGTCATGACGGCATGGCCCTTCGGGGCGTCGATCTTGATATTAAAAAGGGTCAGATCATAGCCCTTTTCGGGAAGAGCGGCTCGGGAAAGACAACGCTCCTCAATCTGCTGGCGGGTCTCGATGAACCTACGCGGGGGCGGATCGAGATCGATAAGGAGGACCTCGGGGCCCTGGGAGAAAAAGGCAGGACCCTCCTTCGGCGCCACAAACTGGGTTTCGTCTTTCAGTTCTTCAACCTTCTGCCAACGCTCACCGCGGCGGAAAACGTCCATCTCTCCCTTGAACTGGCCGGGCGTGCCGACGAGAGGCTCACCCATGAATTCCTGGACCTTGTAGGTCTTGCCGGCAAGGAGCGGCGATTTCCTCATGAACTTTCAGGCGGGGAACAGCAGCGTGTCGCCATAGCCCGGGCCCTCGTCAAGAAGCCTCCCATCATCCTCGCCGATGAACCGACGGGGAATCTGGATTCCGCGACGGGAGTGCAGATACTTACCCTCTTGACCAGCCGTTGCCGCGACGCCGGCACGACCCTCATCATGGTGAGCCACGCCATGAACACATGCGAATACGCCGACAGGGTCTTGCGGATGACCGACGGCAGGATATTCGAAGAAAACTCCTGCAAAGGTCTGGCCCCTTGACAGGCGTCATCCGGTCATTCCTGCGCTACCTGGTGCGGCGAAAGAGCCTCAGTATACTCCAGCTTCTCGGCATCGCACTGGGTGTGGCTGCTGCGGTGGGGATGACGCTGGCCTCCCGCTCCGCCCTTGAGAGCCTGGGGAACGCCGTCGACTTCCTCAGGGGAGACACCACCCACACCATTGCACGCCCGGCGGGACCCATGGACGAAGGACTGCTCTCGGGACTTATGGGCGACCCCGCTGTCAAGCATTTCGCTCCCGTCATCGACCGGAGGGTCAGGCTGGAGGGAGGCAAGCAGGTCCGCATGCTTGGCGTCGACCCTTTTCTTGACAAGGACCTCCGTACGATCACGGCCCAGATAGCCGCGTCTGCCAGCGATAATAAAGGAGAAGGGGTCTTTTCATCCTTCCTTTTCGATGCCGGGGCGGTTCTTGTCGATGAGAGCATAGCGAAGGATCTGAACCTTTCACCGGGAGGCACCCTCACGACCTTGCAGGGGCCCCTGAAGGTCGTTCACATCTTTCGCAATCCCTCCGGCGAGCCTCTCATAATCATCGACTTAGGGCATGCTCAGGAGTTCTTCCGCATGAGAGGGTACGTCGACCGTGCCGACCTTGTCGTCACCGACGAAGAGGCCCTCCGGCGGCGATGGGCCACGGGTTTCACCATCGAATCCAACACCGAGAAGGCTCAAACCCTGTCGGCCCTTCTTGGCGCCTTCAAGCTGAATCTTCAGGCGCTATCCCTCTTCGCCCTCTTTGTGGGCATCTTCCTCATATACAACACGGCCATGTTCGCTGTGGTAAGCAGGCGCAAGGATGCCGGCATCCTTCTTTCTGTTGGCGCATCCAGGGAACAGGTGGCTGGCGCCTTTCTTGTCGAGGTCCTTCTCCTCGGAGCCCTCGGGGGAGCCCTCGGGGGAGCCCTCGGCTACCTCCTGAGCACATTTCTCGTGCAGGTCGTAGGCAATACCATAAGCACCCTCTACTTCTTTCTGAGACCTTCCGCGCTTCCCTGGTCTTCCTGGAACCTGGCGGGAGGGGTCTTCCTCGGCTGCACGGCAAGCATCGTGGGCTGTCTGCCGCCCCTTGTGGAACTCCGCCGCGTCCAGCCCGTGCACGTCCTCAGGGGAAGGACGGCGACCCGTGGCGCATCGAAAAAAATGAAGACCATCGCCGTGGCGGGAGGGGTCTGCCTGGCCCTGGCGCTTGCCCTTTTCGGGCTCTCTTTTCTCCATGTATATGTCGGTTTTGCCGGTGCCTTCGTCTTTCTTCTCGGCGCAAGTCTTTTCGCGGGCTTTGTCATCATCCTCGCGGTTCCCGGAATGAAGCGTCTTTTCTCCTCGGTCATGGGACTCGCCGGCCGGATAGCCATCGGGAACATCAGAGAGAACCTGGGGAGGACATCCGTTGCCGTTGCTGCCTTCATGATCGCTTTATCCATGTCCATCGGCCTCGCATCCATGATCGACAGCTTTCGCCACTCCCTCGTGTGGTGGATGAACGGCCAGCTTCGGGGCGACCTGTACATCTCGACAAAGGCTGACGTGAACGTACCGGAAGAGCTTTATGAGGAACTGAAAATGATACCGGGTATCGGCGGCATCGATGTTTTCCGCAACGTCCCGATAACCTTCAGGGGTAAACCGGCCTCGATCACCTCCATAGACGCCTCTGTTCTCCAGCGATATGATCGGTTCGGCTGGCTCGATGGAGGGGACGGGAGCTGGGAACAGGTGAAGCGGGGCGATGTCATCATCTCCGAGAGTTTCTCCCGGAGATTCAAGGTTGGACGGGGAGACCGGATCACCATTGAAGCGGTTCACGGCCCGGCGGAGCTTCTCGTTGCTGCCGTTTACTACGATTATGCTTCGGAACACGGGGTGATCATGATGGACCGTTCCATCTATCTGAGACTCTTTCGCGACAGGACCATAAACAGTCTGGGTGTCTTTATCGACAAAGGGAATTCCGATCACGCAAGGATCATCGAGGAGGTAAAACACAAAGCGCGATCCTATGGCCTTCCCTTTGCGACCCGTGAAGAGTTCCACGGGAGGATACTTGATGTTTTCGACAGCACCTTTGCCGTCACGCGGTCAATGCGCGTTCTCGCTGTCATTGTGGCTTTTTTCGGCATAGCCGGGGCGCTTATGACGCTTTTTGTCGAACGACAGAAGGAGTTCGGCGTCTACCGCGCCCTGGGGTTCACCCTCGGTGATGTCGCACGCATGACCGTTGCGGAAGGCCTGGGGCTGGGACTCATAAGTTTTTTCATGAGCACCGTCGTGGGGACCGTCTTCGCGCTTATCCTCATCAAGGTCATCAACCTTCAAAGCTTCAACTGGACCATCTTCTACCATTTTACCGCACGCCCATACGTGGTCGCGGCGCTCACGGCACTCACAGCCAGCGCGGCCGCCTGTGCATACCCGGTGTGGTCAGTGATCCGCAGGTACCCGGTCATGCAGATCAGGGAGGACTGAGAGCTATGAAGATCCGGCACAACCTTGCCGCCAGATTCGCTGTTTTCCTTGTTTTCACCTTTCTGTGCTCCCTCTATACCCCCGGGACTTTGGTCGCGCGGGAGTGGAAACAGGCTTCGGAATTGCGGCTTTGGTCCTTTCCCCGCGACCACGGAAGCCATGGGGAATACAGGACCGAATGGTGGTATTTCACCGGAAACCTGACCAACAGCCAGGGAAACAGATACGGGTACCAACTCACCTTTTTTCGCTACGGCCTGGCGCTGGGATCCAAAAACGCCTCCAAACCCTGGTCCGTGCGGGACATCTACCTCGCCCATTTTGCCATTACCGATGTTACGAATGGAACCTTCCGCTACCGTGACCGCGTCTCACGGAAGGGGCCTGGCCTCGCCGGGTCAGCCGGTGATGCCATGAACGTCCATGTCCTCAACTGGTCCGCCCTCATGAGAGATGGCCGGATCATCCTCAAGGCCGCCCATGACGGCATGGAACTTGCGCTCAGTCTCACGCCCGCCAAGCCCCTTGTCCTCCATGGCCGGCAGGGACTCAGCAGGAAGGGCCCGCTGCCGGGTCAGGCCTCATATTACTATTCTTTCACGGACCTGAGGACGGAAGGCACCCTCAGGAGCCCGGGCATGAAAGGCCCTGTCGCGGTACGGGGAATAAGCTGGTTCGACCAGGAATTCGGTTCCAACCAGCTGTCACAGGAGCAGGCGGGCTGGGATTGGTTTGCGCTGCACCTCAGCGACGGCCGTGACCTGATGGTGTATTACCTGAGGAAAAAGGACGGCACCATGGAGAAGGAATCATCGGGAACCCTCGTGGAACCCGACAGCGCCTCGCGTCATCTCACACTCTCAGCCATAGACACAACCATCCTCGCCTATTGGAAAAGCGTCAAAACGGCCGGGCGATATCCGGCGGCCTGGCGCATCCGGGTCCCCGCTGCCGCCATCGATGTCACCATTGCTCCCCTCGTCGCGGACCAGGAACTTGTCAATACGGCATCGACGGGCATCACGTACTGGGAAGGAGCCGTCGACGGGAAGGGAACGTCACAGGGGAAAGAGGTGACCGTCGAAGGATATGTCGAGCTCACCGGCTACGCCGGCACGCTGGGAGGTAAGTTCTAGAGACGGTTTCACGTTTCAACCTGCAAAGTTTCAGGATAAAAGTCGGGGATACTGGTATAATCTCGAAGTGATAGTACAGATTTGTTTATAGCCTTTGCCTGAGACCTGGAATTTGAAACGTGAAACCGGTTGTTCGAGGGGGACGGATGGATAAGATAACGATCGGCATCAGCAGATGCCTTCTGGGCGAGAAGGTTCGATATGACGGCGGGCACAAGCATGACCGGTACATAACGGACACACTGGGCCAGTTCTTCCACTTCGTTCCTGTATGCCCCGAGGTCGAATGCGGCTTGCCCGTTCCCAGAGAACCGATGCATCTTGCCGATGACGTTGACAATCCTCGACTGGTGACCGTCCACACGGGTATCGATCACACCGAGAGAATGAAACAATGGGCTGAGAAAAGGCTTGACGAACTGGCAGGGCAGGAACTTTCCGGTTATATATTCAAGTGCAGATCTCCGAGTTCCGGCATGCGGGGGGTCAAGGTCTACATGGGGTCGGCACCGCCCGTCCACCGTGGCGTGGGGCTCTTCGCGGCCGCCTTTATGAAGAGGTTTCCCCTGATACCCGTAGAGGATGAGAACCGGCTTCACGACCCGGGGCTGCGCGAGAGCTTCATCAAGCGCGTATTCGTCTTCGAAAGGTGGCGGGAATTCACGAAAACGGGGGGCTCCCTCAAGGATCTCGTTGAGTTTCACAGCAATCATAAGCTCCTCGTAATGGCCCACAGCCAGAAACACCTATCGGCGCTGGGCAAACTTGTCGGCGGCGCAAAGGGATTCGGGCAAGACCTTTGCACTACCTACATCGAGACCCTCATAGAAGGGCTCCGCCTCATTGCCACAACCCGAAAGAACACCAACGTCCTCCAGCACATTTTGGGCTACTTCAAGAAGGACTTGACCGGCGCCGAGAAAAAAGACCTTCTTGAGATAATAGACGCGTACCATCGCGGACTGATTCCCCTCGTGGTACCCGTGACGCTCCTCAACCATTACGTGCGGAAATACGATAAGCCATATCTCGAAGAGCAGCACTATCTGAACCAGCATCCCCTGGAGCTGATGCTGAGAAATCATGCGTGAGATGATAATAACCGATGAACAAATCCAAATAGCCAAGATGGTACAAGCTCCTTATGGTTATTGGAATGTGGTCATTGGTTATCACCCGCAAAGGAGGTTCTATCGTGAAAAAGATCATTACATCCATTCTTGTGGTGGCGGTGTTCCTTACCCTGGCATCCCAGGTTCTTGCGCTCACTCCAAAGCCACAGAAGGGACAGAAGATCGAGAGGCTCACCGGCAGAGTAACATCCATCGATACCTCCGAGATGACGATGGTTGTGGAATCGAGAAACGCAGGGATGACATTTGACATCGGCGGAGCAAAGCTCAAGGGCTATAAAACGGTCAACAATATCAAGGAAGGGGACCGCGTAACCGTTCAGTTCGTCATGAGCCGGGGAAAGGCAACAGCCAGGACCATCACGAAGAACAAATCCTATCGGGGAGGTTCAGCGGCGGGTGTTGCGATAATCTCAAGCGACCACAAATAGAAAGGGGCCGGGTAAGCACCCGGCCCCTTGTTTGTTCCACGCTCTCAACTGCTGCAGCCGGAACCGCAGCCGCCAGCGCTTGTTGAACAGCAATCACCGCTGTTCTTGGCCGATAACGCCGACTTCAGAAGAAACCCCGCTCCCGTCGCGGACTCGATGAAATCAATGTTGATGGGTTTGGCTTCTTCGTAAAGTTCCTTGTCGATAATAAACTTCACTCCCTTTTCCACGAATGTTTCGTCGCCGCTTAATGGCCCATCCAGGGCCATGCCCAATGAGGGCCCCGATCAACCACCTTCGGTCATCATGATCCTGACCGACTGGGGTTCTCCTTTGCCTTCGAGGAGTTTTCTGATCACCTCACCGGCTTTTTCTGTTACCTCAAACATAATGTCTCCTTTCTACAAGACTGGGTACCCCAGAAGAGGTACCATATCCCATTAAGATATACACAATTAATATTTTGTCAAGCGGCAAGACCTAACCAATGGATATCACAAACGTTAGCGAAAAGAACGGCATGAGGGGCAAGACGAGGCCGGAATAAGAGAACGAGGGTCAGTCATTATGCACTTTCGACAGCAGTGGTTTATAATTGAAACAGGAATTCTTTTTGCACGGAGGTGGCACATATGGCAACCGGGACTTTTTTGCAGTGGCTTTCCGGATTTCTGGCAGGTTTGGTGGCCGGCATGGCCATGGGTATTACTTCCGAGGTCGCAGCCCGTTTACGGATCTTCAAGTCAAGTATGTTCATTGTTGACGGGAAGTTTCTCCTGAGAAACTTCGGTATGGAGGGCAGTCCCAAGCTTGTTTATCTTGCCGGCGTCCCCATGCACCTGGTGACAAGCGGGGTATTCGGCGCCATGTACCCGGTGGCCGCCGGCCTCGCAGGCCTCGAGACCCTTTCCGTCGGGTTGACAGCTTTCTATGTCTTCCTCCTGTGGCTATCCATGCTTTTTATCGCCCTGCCCACAGCGGGGCAGGGTTTTTTCGGGAGCAAGGCCGGACCCTTGACCTGGCTTGAGCAGGTCTTGCTTCACATTGTCTTTTTCGTCATATACTACGGGATGCTCGCGGTTGCCTATCACCCACCGACAGCGCTTTCTCAGACGATCCGGTAATCCCCGTCATCCTGCACGATCAGGCCGTCCCTGATCATCGTGTGAAGCACTGACGCCAATCGGTCCTTATCGTGGCCCGTGGCGCAGGTGATATCGTCGATAGCCGCAAAGCCCTTCTGTAGAAGAAGACTGATTATCTTCCCCCTGGCTTTTCTGTCGGAATCGGGAAAAGGGGCCTGTCTGGAATAATGTGCACTCCTCCTGTTCGGGTTCTGTACTGTCTTCCCAAGCACGGACCCGTAATCCATTAGGGCGTAGTACCAATCCCTGGGGTTCGACCGGTCGAGTGCGGCCTCGACAAGGGGCATGATCTGCCTGTCCGAGACCCTCGTATGGTCTGTGAAGAAGCGGTGAATGAAGACCCGCCTGATGTTGGTTTCGATGAATGCCGCGGGCATGTTGAAAGCGAATGCCATGATAGCCCCGGCTGTAGCCTCGCCAACCCCCGGCAGAGCAAGCAAGGATTCCCGGTCCTGCGGAAGTTCGCCCGAATGTCTCTCCATTACGACCACGGCGAGCCTTTTGAGCAAGAGAGCTCTGCGGTTGTATCCCAGACCCTGCCAGGCCCCCATGACGTCCCGAAGAGGCGCGGCCGCAAGAGAACCGAAATCCGGCAGCAACCGGATAAAGGGCTCGTACTTTTCCCTTACCCGATCGACCCCGGTCTGCTGCAGCATGATCTCGGAGACGACCACCCTGTATGGCGTGATGTCTTCCCTCCAGGGAAACACCCGCTTGTACCGCCCGTAGAACTCCATGACCTCTCGCCGGAAGGCCCCCATATCCGGCAATTCAACAAAGGGTTCGCCGGACATTGCAGACCCTCGCGCCGGAGATGTTCTACCTGTCCTGGAACCGGGCAATGTCTTCAGCGCTGAGTTCCGGCAGGTCCCGGATTATGTCGCATATACAGAGTTTCGTGCAGGGAAGGTTCTCTGGATCATACCTCGTCAAAGAAGCCTCGATACCCTTCACGGCCTCCTCTTGTTCGTTCTCTTTCACGGTGATATTGTACGGCGAAGACGAACCCGTGTCAAACACGGGAGACGAAGGAGAAGATAAGGATGAGCAGGGCGAGGGCAATGCGATAGTAAGCAAACAGGTCAAGGGTATGTTTCTTCAGATACCCGATGAGAAACTTGAGGCTGACGGCGCCAAAAACAAAGGCCGAAAGCATGCCGCAGACATAGAGCGCCGTCCCTTCCCCCTGGAACTGAACGTGTCTCATTTCGGAGAGAGACACTCCCAGGATGATGGGAATGGAAAGCATGAAAGAAAAATCGACGGCTTCGCTTTTTTTCAGACCGAGAAGCAATGCCATAGTGATGGTGATGCCGCTTCGCGACGTCCCGGGCACAAGGGCGATGGCCTGAGCGACACCGATCGCGATGGCGATGGGCGTGGTGAGATCGCTTCTGTCGATGTTGATCCTCTCGGATACGATCATGAGGATCGACACGAGGGAAAGCATGAAGGCCGCTACGAAAGGGGCCCTCAAGTAGCTCTCAATGATGTCCTTCCCGAGAAAACCGGCTATCACTGCCGGGATGGTGGCAATGACCAGCTTGAAGAGCATGGAATCGGCCCCGCGGCCACCCCTGAAGTCGATGAGTCCCTCGACGACAACACGGGCAAATCTCTTGCCGTAGATCAACAGGACCGCGAAGAGTGTGCCGAAATGGAGTATGATATCGTACGTCAGCGGGTTGATGCCCTCCTGGGACATTTCAAAGAACCAGGGGATGGCGATCAGGTGGGCAGAGCTGCTGATGGGGAGAAATTCCGTGATGCCCTGCACGGCACCCATAAGGATGCTCTGCAGTACCGTCACGAGATCCCTCCCGGCAGGAACCGGAACCCTATCTCCAGGGAATCCGTATTGAGGGACGACGGGATGGCCGGCAACGGTTCCACCGCCCTCAGAACGCGAAGGATGGACTCGTCATATATCCTGTTGCCGGAGCGTTTTTCAATGTCTATGTCGGTAATGCGTCCGTCCTTTCTCACCTTGATCGTAATGATCGTTTCAAGATCCTTCTTTGCCATGCCGGGGACATTCCATGCATTCTTTATCTTTTCATAGACATCGAGAAGGTATTTCTGCATCGCAGGGTCAAGGGGTGTACCGGAACCGCCGCCGGAGCCGGGCAAACCTATTCCGGAGCCCGTGCCTCTGCCGGAACCACCCGATCCGGCCTTTGCGACGTCTATGTAGTCTGTTTTCTTCCTGATGTTGCGTATCCGCTCTTCGAGACGGTCAACTTCCTCCCTGGTCGCCTTGTTCCTCGGGGGAACCTTTTTCTTCGAAATGGACACGGCGTTATCCTCTTTCCGGATCGGCTGAAGTTTTTTGGGGGGAGTCTTCTTTTCCTTGACAGCGGGTGCGGGTTTGTCCGGCTTCGGTTGGGGCTTGGATTCCGCGGCGACCTTCCGCCCTCCCGATCCGCCTCCCAGACTGCCCGCGCTGCCGACGAGATTAACGGAATATGCCGACGACAGATCGATCTTCCTGGAAGAACCCCATTTTATGGGGATGGAAAAAGCGCCCAAAACGATGATATGAAGCGCCATGGAAACAGCAAGAAACTTGTACCAGGTCTCTTCACTCATTTCTATCCAGAGGCTTCGTTACTATGTTCACTTTATCGACGCCAGCTTCCCTGATGGTCCCCATGCACCTGACGACAAAACCATAGGGCACATCCTTATCAGCGCGCAGGAATATCTCTTTCTTGTCCTTGTTGGCAAAAAGAAATTGTATGGCCCCTTTCAGGTCTTTGGCTTCGATCCTCTTCTCGTTGAGAATGAGCCTCTGATCCTTTGTGATGTTAAGGATCTGCGGCTCCTCCTTCGCGGGCAAGGCCTTGGCCGTCACATTGGGAATGTCGATACCGAGCCCGTGCTGCATCATGGGCGCGGTGATCATAAACACAATAAGAAGAACAAGCATGACATCAACGAGGGGAATAATGTTGATCTCTGACAATGGCCCTTTTGAATCGCCCCGTGCTTTCATTTCTCCAGGATGTTGATAAGATATATTGCTGCATTGTCCATGCGGGAGAGGATCCTTTTGAGTCTGCCCAGAAAGTAGTTATAGGCAAGAACGGCAGGTATGGCAGTGGCCAGACCCAGGGCCGTGGCGATGAGCGCCTCGCTGATGCCCGGTGCCACAACCGCAAGGCTCGTGGTACCCCGAATCCCGATCTCACGAAAGGAGTCCATAATACCCCATACTGTGCCGAAAAGACCGATGAACGGCGCTGTGTTGGCCACGGTCGCGAGAAAGGAAAGACGTCTTTCGAGCTTCACCGATTCATCCGATATGGCTATTCGGAGCATGTTCTCGATGCCGGGCAGATCGTCTTTGTGAACTCTACCCGGATTGTCCTTCTGCCTCGCAGTGACTTCCTTGTAGCAGGCGAGCACGAGGCGGTAAAAGGCGTTGTCCTGGCTGTCCCGATAGACCGATATAAGCTTCTTAAATGAATCGGCCTCCTTAAGAGCCCGGAAAAACCGCTCGCCCTCGGCTTCCGTCCTGCTGTACTGGCGAAACTTCATGAAGATGATCGTCCACGCCATTATGGAGAAAAAAAACAGAATCGCCATAACCGCTTTGGCCATCGGCCCTGCGGAGAGGAGCATCCCGATAAGCCCGCCGGTATACATGTCTGCGCTTGATACGTCCATTCTGAGTCAAGAGATTACACTAAAAGATGCCTCATTGTAAAGAAAAACCCCCTGGTTGGGTGCCAGGGGGAAGGGGGGTTATTATGAGAAGCTTGTGGAGGTGAATTTCGCGTTAAGTGATGCTATGTGAAATAATGCACGTTATGACCGAAACCTTTCTGATAGTTTCACGGATTGATTTCTCGCCAATCGTAACTGCCCTTGTTTTCAGGCTATTCTCAGTGGTTATATGTGAATTATTTAACATAGCTTGATTTATGATAATGTATTACGGAGTTCTTGTCAATAAAAAAATATTCTGGCGGCCCGTTATTCGGAAACCATTAAAGGCAGCCTGTCAGCAAAGAGGTAGCCTTCCAGCGTAGGGGTTATCCGCTTTTCGCTGATCTCAATGAGGCCTTTCTTTTGAAGGTCCTCCAGGCGCTTTCGGCAGAGGTCCCCGGGCAGTTCCGCTTCCTCCAGCCCCCATCGTGTCCTGAAACCGAAAAGCAGACGTTCGAGACGCATCTGTTCTTCCGAAAGCACCTCCGATCCTCCGACGGCGCAAGAGCGCGTATCGATACCCCCCAGGTAGTCTTTGAGGCTGCGGTGGTTCCACCATCTCCTGTCCCCCGAGAAGGAATGGGCGGAAGGCCCGAGGCCGAGATAGGGTGTATGCTGCCAGTATTTGACGTTATGGCGTGAGAGGCTCTCATCCCCCTTCGCAAAGTTGGAGACCTCGTAGTGAATGAAGCCCTGGCCCGTGAGGTAATTCGACGTGGCCCGAAAAAGTGCCGCCTGTCTGGCGTCATTGGGAAGCTTGAGGCCTCCCTTGCGCGAAAGGCGGAAAAAGGGCGTGTCGCCCTCCACTGTAAGCTGGTAACAGGAAAGATGGACCGGCCCGCAGGAAAGAGCCCTTTCAAGCGTCTCCCGCCATGTCCTGACGGTCTGGCCGGGCAGTCCATAGATGAGGTCGATGCCAAACTCCGCAAAGCCCCCTTCTGCGACAAAGCGGACCGCTTCCTGTGCCTGCCGGGCAGTATGACGCCTCCCGAGGAACCGGACATCCTCCTCGTTAAAGGACTGGACACCGAGACTGACCCGGTTCACCCCGAGCGACCGGTACAGGGCAAGCTTCTCTTTCGTAACATCATCGGGGTTGACTTCAATGGTCAACTCCATGGCGTCATCGAATCGAAAGATGTCCCGAAGCCCTGCAACGAGGGCCCCCATGTCATCATAGTCGAGGAGCGACGGGGTTCCTCCTCCTATATAGAGAGAATCGAACCGGGGAAACTCCGCCCTGTAGTGCAACGCCTCTTTAAGGACGGCATTTGACCATTCCTTGATGCGTCTCGTCTCTGTTACGGAATAGAAATCACAGTAGGGACACTTTGTCTTGCAGAAAGGCACGTGGACATACAGGCCGGGGTGCTCCGTCCTATTCATCGTCGGTCTTGAGAGCGGCCAGAAAGGCACTCTGCGGGATCTCGACGTTTCCGACGATGCGCATCCGCTTCTTGCCTTTCTTCTGCTTCTCCAGAAGCTTCCTCTTGCGGGAGATGTCACCGCCGTAACACTTCGCCGTAACATCCTTCCGGTATGCCGAAATGGTCGAGCGGGCGATGATCTTTCCCCCTATCGCCCCCTGTATGGCGATCTTGAACTGCTGTTTCGGTATCTCGTCCTTGAGGCGGTCGCAGACCCTGACGGCCCGCTCCCGTGCGTTGTCCCGATGGACAAGGATGGACAGGGCGTCCACCTTCTCGCCGTTCACAAGGATGTCAAGCTTCACAAGGTTGCTTTCCCGGTAATCGACGAGTTCGTAATCGAAAGAACCGTAGCCCTGGGTAATGCTCTTGAGCTTGTCATAGAAATCGAAGATGACCTCGGCGAGCGGCATGTCGAAGGTTATCTCCACGCGCCCCGGCGTCGGGTAGCTCATGTGCGAATTGACGCCCCGGCGCTCCATGCAGAGCTTCATCACGACGCCGACGTAGCGCTCCGGTATGAGGATGCTCGCCCGTATAAAAGGCTCTTCCGATGACTTTATCGTCCCGGGATCGGGGTAATATAACGGATTGTCCACATCGAGTTCGGTGCCGTCGTCGAGATAGAAACGGTACTGCACGCTGGGCGCCGTCATGATGATGGACTGGTCGAATTCCCTCTCGAGGCGCTCCTGAACGATCTCGAGGTGTAAAAGCCCCAGGTACCCGCAGCGAAAACCCTGGCCCAGGGCCGCCGATGAATCCTTCTGGTAGACGAGGGACGCGTCGTTGAGCTTGTATTTTTCAAGGGCCTCGAGGAGCGACTGGTAGTCGTCGGAAGCTATGGGGTAAATCGAGGAAAAAACAACGGGTTTTACGTCTTTGAAACCGGGCAGGGGCTCCGCAGGCCGAGCATCGAGGGTGACAGTCTCACCTATCCTCGTGTCGCTCACCGTCTTTATGCCGGCGATGATATAACCCACCATTCCGGCCGTCAATTCTTTCTGTGGTTCGCGCACGAGGCGAAAAATCCCAACCTCTTCGACGCGGTACGTCGTTCCCTGCGACATGAGCCGTATCGTATCCCCCTGCCTGACGGTGCCGTCGAAAACGCGGCAGCTTACGATGGTTCCGCGGAAAGAATCGTAATGAGCATCAAAGATGAGGGCCGTCAGCGGCTTTTCAGCGTCTCCCGTCGGGGGCGGTATTTTATCCACGATGGCGCGGAGAATGTCCACGACTCCCGTGCCATCCTTGGCGGAACAGAGAATGGCCGTATCAGGGTCCAGCCCCAGTTCATTGTCGATCTCCGTTTTGACCCGCTCCACGTCGGCCACGGGAAGGTCGATCTTATTGATGACGGGAATAATGACGAGATTGTGCTCCAGCGCGGCATAGAGATTGCCCAGCGTCTGGGCCTCTACGCCCTGGGAGGCATCGACAAGGAGGAGCACTCCCTCGCAGGAGGCAAGCGCCCGCGATACCTCGTAAGAAAAGTCGACATGCCCCGGCGTGTCGATGAGGTTAAGCTCGTATTCCTCGCCCTTTTCGTCGACGTAGGGCAGATCGACGGTCTGGCTCTTTATGGTGATGCCCCGCTCCCGCTCGATGTCCATGTTGTCCAGTATCTGGTCCCGGAACTGCCGGTCGTCAACGAGCTTTGTATACTGGATCAGGCGGTCGGCGAGGGTCGACTTGCCATGATCTATGTGGGCGATTATGCTGAAGTTCCTGATATGTTTCATAAACGGATGTACATTCCTGATGGTTTCGGCGACTCGCGCCGGTGCGGGCGGCGCCGATATACTAATGTGACCTTTTCACTATCTCCACGTCGACCTCTCCACCGAAGACCTCGGCAAGTTCTCTATTAAGGCTGTCCATGTCCTCTTCCTTTTCCGCTTCGATGACGAGTTCACGGTCATCGAGGACCTTGAGCCTGCCATATTTCCTGACGACCTCGATCACCTCTTTCGGATCCGTCGTCACCCACCCCTTCATGCGCTTCACCAGTTCTTCCCCGTTGAAAGACCTCTCGATCGTCAGGTCGACCCTGCGCCTCTTGGCTTCCCATCCGACGAGAGCGGGCTGGGCGACCATGGGGGTCACAGGATCGTGCATCGCTGCACACCGGAACCACAATTTTGCCCTGACCATTCTTCCAAGTCCTCCTTCACGATCTTTTAAAAATCAATCCTTAAATTAATGGTTTGCGGCTGTAAAGTCAAGGAAATGGGCAAACGTGCACCCCACGAGAAGAAGGGATGCTGCAAGAAGCAGCATGGCCATCTTCACTATCCCGCCCCTCTTTACTTCAAGGAAACATCCGTCATTTGAAATCGATGATAACGGGATTCTCGAATTCCAGTTTGAGCCCTTCGATGTTCTTCAGCATCGTCTTCATCTCCTCGATGGATTGCGGCTGTTCCTTGTCGATCTTCTGGAGCAGCTCCGCGTGGCTGATCAGTCTGCCGAAATCCATCTCTACGAGCGTTATCTTCCGCCCGGAGCGGTATGTGGCGTTGGTCTTTACGATATCGCCTTCAATGGTGAGCGCAATGCTGACCTTCATGTCCTTGAAGACGGCCTTCATCATCTCGATGGCACCGGGATCGTTCTTCGCCGGTCCTTTCCGGTCCGCCTTTTCCTTGCTTATCGGCCTGGGGGAAGGCATGTGGATGGAGAGTCTTGCGGGCGACCCTTCTGTGAAGACAAATCGGATCACGTCCTTCTCCCTGCCTTTCTCCTTTTCCTTGCCCTTCAAGGGTGCCTTGCCCCCCGGGTTCTGGTTCACCGTGACCTTGCCGATATCGTCAAAGGCATAGAGGGCGGTGTAGCCGCTCGCCGAATCCGTTTTCGCCGGTTTCACGGAAACGAACCGCACGCCTTCACCGAAGTCTTTCACATTGTTTTTCGCTTTTTCCATCATCTCCGACACGACGCCTTCGTGCTTCGTTGCGTCATCCTGGGCCGGGGCCTGCCCGGTTGCGCCCTTCCCTTCTTCGTTCAGGTTCTTGCCCATGTTCTGCATCATTTCGATGAACTCATTGCCCATGAGAACCGTCTCTTCGATGGTGCCGCTCCCATCGGGTCTCACGCTGATGGACATGGTGTCGTTGATGCAGCCCGAAAGGATGAGCCCTGCCGCTATGATGACGGCAGCCTTCAGCGTGTCCCATGGCCGCCGCGCCCTCTTTCCTGCGATCTTGAATCCCGGGAAACTGTTCATATCTCCTCCCTTGCAGACAGGTCTCAAGAAAATATCGTCAATGCTATCACCACCACCCCCCCCGAAGGTCATTCAAGGCAATTTGTGTGAAAGGGATCGACACAGGACCGGCAGGTATGCCCCGAAGATCCGCCGGGTTTCACGGGCCTTTGCGCGAGTTCGTCGATGACCTCGATGAGGCCCTCCTTCGTGCCCGTTCTGAAGGCCCTGTCGCGAAGAGGGCGAAGGCCGGCGAGACCCCTCGTGTACCAGATGAAAAACTTGTGGAAGATGCCGACGCCCCTTTTTTCACCCCAGTGCCCGACAGACAGTTCAAGATGGCGCTTCATGACAGCAACGCGGTCGGCGACATCCGGTTTCGGCGGCACCACGCCGTCCCGAAAAAAACCGATGACGTCCCTGAATATCCACGGGTTTCCCAGGGCGCCCCGTGCGATGGCGACACCGTCGCAACCGGTCTGTGCGAACATCCTCCTGATCAGTTCGAGGGAAAGATTGTCTCCCGAGGCTATAACGGGAATGCTCAGCGCCTCCTTCACCTCCCTGATGATCCCGTAGTCGACGGCGCCGCTGTACCCTTGGCTTTTCGTTCTTCCATGGATGAAGAGGGCGCTAATGCCCGCGTCCTGCGCAAAGAGCGCAACATCCCGGGCATTGATGGAATCGGCGTCCCAGCCCGCGCGGATCTTGACCGCCACCGGCAGCGGACTGCAACGCACGAGCGCCGAAAGGATATCGCGAAGCTTCTTCGGGTCTTTCATCAGAGCGGCGCCCTTACCCTTGCGGGTAACCTTCGGTGAGGGGCAGGCGGCGTTGAAATCGATGAGGTCGCACGCGTGTCCGGAGAGCCTCTCCACGGCCATAGGTATCTGCGACTCGCTGCTGCCCAGGAACTGCACGCCAAGCGGCCTGTCATCGGGGGACGAGCTGAGCATATGGGTGGTCCTTTTGTCCTTCTGCGAGATGGCATTTATGTCGATCATTTCCGTGAAGGCGAGCGGCGACCCGAATGAGCGGGTGATAAGGCGAAAAGGCAGATCGCTCACGCCCGCCATGGGAGAGAGCATGACGGGAACGGGCAGGGTGATGTTGCCGATGGTGAGCATTGCCTTATTCTATGATGGACACGGCCGGGTGTCAAACAGGCACACGGGTCCTGACACAAAGAATGATACATCACCCACGGGTCAGCTCGCGATGCACGCAAATGAGCGAACCGGGCAAGGACCACATCCGGTTTGCGCCGGGAGTTGTAGCGTCAGCCGGATAAAGCTGCTCCTCTGTTCTGCCCCGTCTGCCCGTTCGCGCGAACAAAACCTTGGAAAATCCTCCTCATTTATGGTATAGAAATCGTGGATTTAGCCATGTACTTCCAAGATCTCATATTTGCACTGCAAAAATTCTGGGCCGACAGAGGGTGCATTGTTCAGCAGCCCTACGACATGGAGGTGGGCGCGGGCACCTTTCATCCCGCCACACTGCTTCGCTGTCTCGGACCGGAGCCCTGGAACACCGCGTACATTCAGCCGTCGCGGCGGCCCGCCGACGGGCGCTACGGGGAGAACCCCAACCGTCTCCAGCATTATTACCAGTTCCAGGTGGTCATGAAACCCTCCCCCAAGGACATTCAGAATATCTACATAGGCAGCTTGAAAAGCTTCGGCATCGACACCGACTATCACGACATCCGGTTCGTGGAGGATGACTGGGAATCTCCAACGCTCGGCGCCTGGGGTCTCGGATGGGAAGTATGGCTCGACGGCATGGAGATCACGCAGTTCACCTATTTCCAGCAGGCGGGCGGCATCGCCCTTTCGCCGGTGTGCGTGGAGATCACCTACGGCACCGAGCGCATCGCCATGTATCTTCAGGACGTGGACAATGTCTATGACATCAAGTGGAACAAGGACATACTCTACGGCGATGTATTCCTCGATCCCGAGAGGGAATTCTCCATTTATAACTTCGAGGAATCCGACCCCGTCATGCTCAGGAACCTCTTCGACACCTTCGAACATGAAGGGGAAAAACTTGTCAAAACACGGGGGCTCATCTACCCGGCCTACGATTTTTGTCTGAAATGCTCGCATGTCTTCAACCTTCTCGACGCCCGCGGCGCCATCAGCGTAACCGAACGCGCCAACTACATTGCGCGGGTGAGAAACCTCGCGAAGATGTGCGCTGAGCTATACGTACAGAAGCGTGAAGAACTCGGTTTCCCCCTGCTCAAGCCATAACACACCCCATGCGGGGCAGCGGAAACAGGGGAAGGAAAATAAATCATGAGCGAATTTCTGCTTTTAGAGATCGGCACGGAGGAGATACCCGCGCGCTTTCTGGAGCCTGCCAAGGAGGGCCTGTCAAGGCTTGTCCGGGAGGTCTTCGGTCAGTCAAGGATAGCCTTCGGAGACATCAACATACAGGCGACCCCGAGACGCATGGCGCTCTTTGTCCAGAACGTCGCCGAAAAACAGGAAGAGACGGTCACCGTCAAGTTCGGGCCTCCGTGTAACCGCGCCTTCGACGAATCGGGAGATCCCACGAAGGCCGCCCTCGGTTTCGCCAGGTCACAGGGGGTCGAGGTTGGCGACCTCGGTAAGGGCGTAAAGGACGGCGTAGAATTCATCACCGTCGAGAAACAGGAAAAAGGCATTGCAACCGTCGAGATGCTCCCCGTTCTCCTGCCCGACATCATCTCCCGGATCCCCTTTCAGAAAAAGATGCACTGGGGGGCCGGAAGTTTCGAATATGCAAGACCGATCCAGTGGATCCTGTGCCTTTTCGGCGGCACCGCCGTGGAGTTCTCTGTCGCCGATGTAAAAAGCGGCCCCGTCAGCTGGTGCCACCGCTTCCTTTCGGCGGGCCCGGTGGAGGTCCATCACCCCCTCGAATATGCCGACGCGCTCAGGAACAACCATATCATAGTCAACGAAGATGAGCGCCTGGCGATCATACGGCAGGGCATTGCCCGCATCGAGGAAGGAACCGGCGGAAAAGCGATCCGGGACGAAGATCTGGTCAGGGAGATCCTCTACATCACCGAATATCCCTATCCCCTCAAGGGCTCCTTCGATGCGATATACCTCGATATCCCGAAAGAGGTTCTCGTCAACGTCATGAAGAGCCACCAGCGTTACATTCCCATCGAAGACGCCGCCGGGGGCCTCATGCCCTGGTTCATATTCTTCGCCAATACAGCCCCCAGGGACGACGCAAACGTCATACGGGGCAATGAGAAGGTACTGCGCGCCCGCCTCGCCGACGCGCGTTTCTTTTTCGACGAGGACCGCAAGATAAAGCTCGCGGACAGATACGAACGTCTTGCCGCCATCGTCTTTCACGTCAAGCTGGGCACCCTCAGGGACAAAATGGAGCGCGTGGGGGCCATCGCAGGATATCTCGCATCCGTCGTCGACCCCGGGGCCAGGGAAAAACTGGACAGGCTCGTCCCCCTGATGAAGACGGACCTCGTCACCCACATGGTCGGCGAGTTCCCCGAACTGCAGGGGACAATGGGCCGCATCTACGCGCGCATCGAAGGCGAGGACGACGAGGTGGCCCTCGCGATAGAGGAACACTACCTGCCCACGGGCGGCAACGGCAGCCTGCCCCTGACCTCTACGGGCGCCGTAGCGGGTATCGCGGACAAAATGGATTCCATCGTCTCCTTCTTCTCCGTCGGCATAACCCCGACGGGCAATCTCGACCCTTACGCCCTTCGACGGCAATCGCTGGGCATCATCAAGATAATCATTGACAGGAAACTGCACCTGCCCCTGGAGACGCTCATAGAAAAGGCCTACGAGGCAGGAGGGCACATCGCCAAAAGGCTCACCCTGGAGGAAACAAAGGCCTCTCTTTCCGAATTCATCACCACACGCTTTAAATTTTCCATGTTGGAAGAGAACCACAACCAGGATTTTGTCGAGAGCGTCCTTCCCTGTGTGGCAGGCGACATATACGACGGCTTCATGAGGCTCGTCTCCCTGGAGACGCAGGGGTCCATTGAGGACTTCCAGCGGCTCATGGTCGGTTTCCGGCGCGTCTTCAACATCACGAAGCAGATCACCCAGGATATGAGCGTCGATCCCGCCCTTCTCGCAGTCGAGGAGGAAAGGGAGCTTTTCGGCCTCTACGGCGCAAAGAAGGACATATTTTTCGGACTTATGGCGAAACGTGACTATGATGCCGCCCTTGCAATCCTCGTAAGCTTCAAGGAAACCATCGATAATTTCTTCGACAAGGTCTTCGTCATGGATAAGGACGAAGCCGTGAAGTCGAACAGGCTGGCGCTTCTCACGCATATCAAGAACATGTTCTTGACCTTTGCTGATTTTTCAAAGATACACTTCGAATAAGGAGGAAACATGGCTAAAAGTAATAAATTCGTGTACTTCTTTGGCGGAAAGAAAGCCGAAGGGAATCTCCAGCTCAAGAACCTTCTGGGAGGAAAAGGCGCCGGTCTCGCCGACATGGTCAACCTGGGCATACCTGTGCCACCGGGCTTCACCATCACCACCGAGGTCTGCACCCTCTTCTACAAGAGCAACATGAAACTCCCGAAAGGGCTCGAGAAGGAAGTCCTCGAAAGCATCAAAAAGGTCGAGAAGATCATGGGCGCAAAGTTCGGCGACCCGAAGAACCCCCTTCTCTTCTCCGTCCGGTCGGGTGCAAGGGTCAGCATGCCGGGTATGATGGACACGGTCCTCAACCTCGGTCTCAACGAAAAGACCGTTGAGGGTCTTGCGAAGCTCACCGGGAACCCCCGGTTCGCCTACGACTGCTATCGCCGCTTCGTGCAAATGTACGGCGACGTCGTGCTCGGCCTGAAGCCCGAGCACGAGGGCGAGCACGACCCCTTCGAGGTCATCATCGATAAGAAGAAGAAACAAAGAAAGACCACCTTCGACACGGACCTTACCGTCGACGACCTCAAGGACCTGGTCAAGGAGTTCAAGAAAGCCATTAAACAGAGGCTCGGGGTAAGCTTCCCCGAAGACCCGCTGGAACAGCTCTGGGGCTCCATCGGAGCGGTTTTCAAGTCCTGGAACACGGACAGGGCGGTCGCATACCGCCAGCTTAACGACATCTCAGCCGACTGGGGAACAGCGGTCAACGTTCAATGCATGGTCTTCGGCAACATGGGCGAAGACTGCGGCACGGGCGTTGCCTTCACGAGGAACCCCTCTTCGGGCGACAATGAGTTCTACGGCGAATATCTCATCAACGCCCAGGGCGAGGACGTTGTGGCAGGCATCAGGACACCGCTGCCCATCAACAAGAAACAGAAGACCGACAAGTCGGTGAAGTCCCTCGAAGAGGTCTGGCCCGACATATACAAACAGGTCATAAAGATCAGGAACACGCTGGAGAAAAACTATCGCGACATGCAGGATGTGGAGTTCACCATCCAGAACAGGAAGCTCTGGATGCTCCAGACAAGGACGGGCAAAAGGACCGCCTTCGCGGCCTTCAAGATCGCCGTCGACATGGTCAAGGAGAAGCTCATTACAAAGGAAGAGGCCCTGATGCGCGTAGAGCCGGAACAGCTCAACCAGCTCCTCCGCCCCATCTTCGACCCCAAGGAAAAAGAAAAAGCCTTGAAGGCGGGCAACCTGGTCTCGAAAGGTCTCAATGCGGGCCCCGGCGCGGCCGCCGGCAAGGTTGTCTTCAATGCGCAGGACGCAGAGGCCTGGGCAGGGCGTAAGGAACAGGTCATCCTCGTGCGTGTCGACACCTCCCCCGAGGACATCCGCGGCATGAACGCCGCCCAGGGCATCCTCACATCCCGCGGGGGCATGACGAGCCATGCGGCGCTCGTCGCGAGGCAGATGGGAAAGGTCTGCGTGGCCGGCTGCGGAGACCTTGACATCGATTATGCAAAGAAGACAATACGCGTGAACTCAAAGACCATCAAGGAAGGGGAGTACATCTCCATTGACGGCACGACGGGCGAGGTCTTCGCCGGGCAGATAAAGACAAAACCCTCCGAGGTCCTCCAGGTAATGATAGACAAGACGTTGAAGCCGTCGAAATCGCAGATCTACCAGGATTTCGCCCTTCTCATGAAATGGGCCGACGAGACACGCAGGCTGGGTATCCGCACCAACGCGGACCAGCCCGACCAGGCAGCCGTAGCCGTTTCATTCGGCGCTGAGGGCATCGGGCTTTGCAGAACGGAGCACATGTTCTTTGAAGGCAACCGCATCGACGCCGTCAGGGAGATGATCATCGCCGACGACGAGGCGGGAAGAAGAAAGGCGCTGGCAAAACTGTTGCCCTACCAGAAAAAAGACTTCGTGGGCCTTTTCACCGTTATGAAAGGCCTGCCTGTTACCATCAGGACCCTCGACCCGCCGCTTCACGAGTTCCTTCCCCACACCGAAAAGGAAATGAGGGAGCTTGCACGGCAGATGGGCATCCCCTTTGAGAAGGTCCTCGCCAAGGTCGAGAGCCTCCACGAAGCCAACCCCATGCTTGGCCACCGAGGCTGCCGTCTCGGCATCATCTTCCCCGAGATAACGGAGATGCAGGTCCGGGCAATATTCCAGGCCGCCTGCGAGGTGAAGAAGAAGGGCACGAACGTAAAACCCGAGGTCATGATACCCCTCGTAGGCAACGTGAACGAGCTGAAACTCCAGAAGGCGATAGTCGAAGAGATCGCCGATGAGACCCTTAAGAAGAACAAGGTAAAGATCGACTACATGATCGGAACGATGATCGAGATACCCCGTGCGGCAATAACCGCCGATGAAATAGCCAAAGAGGCTCAGTTTTTCTCTTTCGGGACCAATGACCTCACCCAGATGACCCTCGGCATGAGCCGCGACGATGCAGGGAAGTTTCTGGGCGACTACGTGAAGAAAGAGATCTACGCCTTCGACCCCTTCCAGAGGATCGACGAAGGCGGCGTCGGAAAGCTCATGGAGCTCGGCGTATCGTTGGGGCGCGGCGTGCGCAAAAATCTCAAGGTGGGCATCTGCGGCGAGCATGGCGGCGAACCGAATTCCGTCGAGTTCTGCCACAGGACGGGCCTTGACTATGTGAGCTGTTCGCCCTTCCGCGTGACCATAGCAAAACTGGCCGCCGCGCGGGCGGCGATAAAGGACGCTCCGGCCGTTCCGAAAAAAGGCGGCAGGAAGAAATAGCATCCCGATTTTCTCGCAGGTCCTGCAGGACGAACCTGTTCCGCAGGACCTGTTTTTCGCCCTTGTCGAACCGCGCCAGAACGCCACCCGATCAGCGACACGGAGTTTCTTCTTGCCTCCCCCTGTGGTTCTGCTTATAGTTAAATATTTCCATGTTGTGGCGATAATATCTAAACAACTTTGCGTGTGCACCCCGAAGGAGCGAGTATGACAGCCATGGCAATATCTTTCCCGGTAACATCCCCACCCAATCGTCCTTTCCCCGGGTACTAGCGGAGCATTATGAGCGAAATGATGTTATCTTTGCCCGAAGGACCCGAGATCATTGTTGCACAATGTATGGATCGCCTGAAAAGGCTGACCGGCCATCATCGGGCAAACCTGAAGGAATCTGAATCCATGGCGGGTTCCCTCGTCAGAGCCCTCGCTGACAGCATGGAAACGGGACATCCCGGGAAATTCATGGATTCCGTCGACGGCCTGCGCAGATCCGGGGCGACCTCGAAAGGCGCCGCCTCTCTTCCCGGCATCATCGCGGTGATGGAAGAGATCGCAATGGAGTGGCGGCTCGATGCCCCGGAAACACGCTTCCTGTGGGGGCTGTTCCGGGACGCGCGCGGCAGGTGCGCCGCAAACCGCTCGAAGGGTCGCGAGGCAAAAGCGCCCGGATTCGCGGAATCGCTTCGTGTTCTGAAAAAGGAGATCAGGGAAAGAAGACGGGCGGAGAAAGAACTCAGGGAGAGCGAGCACAAGTTCAGGGACATCGCAGAACTGACGCCTCAGGTCATCTTCGAGCAGAATGCCGATGGGATTGTCACCTTTGCCAACAAGCAGGGCCTGGAACTCTTCGGCTATACCGAGGAAGACCTGCGAGAAGGCCGGGTTAGAGGAATGGACCTTTTCCCCGCAGACGAGCATGACGCTTTAAGGGAAAACCTCGCAAGGACCATTGCCGGCAAAAGGGAGCGCGCGGGGTACGAATATACGGCGCTGAGAAAGGACGGCTCCACCTTTCCCGCCATCATTTATACCACCGCCATCTTCAGGGATGCTGTATTTTCAGGTTTCCGCGGCATCCTCGTCGATATATCGGAATTGAGGAGCGCCGACCGGGAGCTTCGCGAGCGGGAGCGAAGGTTCAGGGACCTTGCCGAATCCATGCCTCAGGTCATCTTTGAAATGGACGAGAAAGGGACGATCACCTTTGCCAACAAGCAGGCCTTCACGATATTCGGTTACGATGAAGAAGACCTTGGCAGCGTCAATGCCTTTTCTCTGTTCACGAACGATGAGATTCCAAGGCTGAGGCTAAATCTGCAGAAGATAGCCGACGGCGGCCCGTCTACCGGCAATGAATACAGCGCGGTCAGAAAGGATGGCAGCTCATTCCCCGTCATTATACACGTGGCACGGGTCATGAAAGAAGACCGCGTCACCGGGTTCAGGGGCATCATCGTCGACATCACGGAGAGAAAACATGGGGAGGACAAACTAAGGGCCAGTGAAAGGAAATTCCGGGACATCGCCGAGCTCACGCCCCAGGTCATCTTCGAGATCGATACGAAGGGCAGCATCATCTTCGTCAACAAACTTGCCTATGAGTTCTTTGGATACAAGGACACCGATCTTCCTGCCGGATTCAACTGTTTCGACCACATGCTGCCCGAAGACCTCCCCAGGGCAATGGAGAATCTGCAGAAGGTGGCACGGGGCGGAGCGTCCATAGGCAACGAATATGCCGCCGTCAAGAAGGACGGTACCGTGTTTCCCGTCATCATTTACGCCACAAGGATCATGGATGAGGGTCGGCTCACCGGTTATCGCGGGATCATCATCGACATAACGGAGAGGAAGAAGGCCGAGGAAGAGCTTCGGCGCACCCACAAGGAGTTGGACGACCGCAACAGCTTCCTCAATGCCCTCCTTTCAGCAATTCCCACCCCGGTCTTCTACAAGGACAAGGAGGGACACTACCTCGGATGCAATCAGGCATTCACCGACCAGATGGGCTTCACATCCGATGCGATGAAGGGCAAGACCGTCACCGATCTCTGGTCTGAACATGCAGACGTTTCCCGGCGCAGGGATCACATGGTCATGGAAACCGGCCAGCCCCAGGTATACGAACGCGTGATCCGGGACAAGAACGGCAATCGACGCTCCGCCATATTCACCAAGAATGTCTATTGCTATGCCGACGGCAGTGTCGCCGGTATTGTCTGCTCGTTCATGGACGTCACCCAGCAGAAAAAGGCACAGCAGAGCCTCGAAGAGAGCGAAAAGATGTACCGGACATTTTTCGACTCAACAACTGATTTCGTCTTTCTCAAGGACGACAAACTCAACTATATCCTTGTAAACAAGCTATATCTCGACTTCTTCGGAAAGGGCGAGCCCGAGGTCCTCGGCTCCAGCGATTTCACCCTCATGCCCATCGAGGGGGCCGCCAGCCGTCACCGGACGGACCTGGAGGCGCTTGTATCCGATAGTGTGGTCGTGAGCAGGGAGGTCATGGGGGACAGGGTGTATGAGACCCTGAAGTTCCCCGTGGAGATAGCCCGGGGAAAGGTCGGGGTGGGCGGATTCATCCGTGACATAACGGAACGGACAAAGGTGGAGGAGGCCCTGAAACAGGGCGAAAAACGCCTCAGGCAGATAATAGACCTCGTCCCGCACTTCATCTTCGCAAAGGACGTCGACGGAAGGTTCATTCTTGCCAACAAGGCTGTTGCCGACACCTACGGCACAACGGTCGAAGGCCTGATCGGCAAGGGGGATGCGCGCTTCACCCCCACCGAGGAACAGGTCAGGCATTTCCGCAGCGACGATATGGAGGTTATCGCCCGGGGCACGAGAAAGCACATCCCCGAAGAGCCCATAACCGATTCACAGGGAAATGTCCGGTATATCCAGACCGTCAAGATCCCTTTCACCTTTTCGGGAACACAGACCCCCGCCCTTCTGGGGGTGTCCGTGGATATCACGGAACGCAAGACCGCCGAGCAGGCCTTGAAGGAGAGCGAGGAGCGCTGGCAGTTCGCCCTCGAGGGGGCAGGCGATGGCCTGTGGGACTGGAATATATTGACGGGCAAGGTCTATTTTTCCCGGCAGTGGAAGGAAATGATCGGCTTTGCTGACGATGAGATTGGCGATTCCATCGACGAATGGCGCGTGCGCTTACACCCTGACGACAGGGATGATGTGTATACAAAGCTCAGGAGCCATCTTGAAGGCGAATCACCCGTCTATATCAGTCAATACCGTTTCCTGTGCAAGGACGGCACCTACAAATGGATACTCGACAGGGGCAAGATCATGACCTGGAGCGAGGACGGCAAACCGCTTCGCATCATCGGAACTCACATGGACATCACGGAGCATAAGAAAACGGAGGAGCGGCTTCGTCTCGACGAATCCAGAACAGAGGCCCTCTTGAAGATCAACCAGATGGGTAACCAGCCCCTCGATGAGATAACCTCTTTTACCCTCGAGGAATCCATTCGGCTCACAAAGAGCGAACTCGGCTACCTCGCCTTTCTCAACGACGACGAATCGGTCCTCACCATGCATTCCTGGTCGAAAAAGACCATGGAAGAATGTCTTATTCAGAACAGGCCCATCATATATCCCCTGGAGACAACGGGGCTGTGGGGAGACCCTGTGCGCCGGCGCATGCAGCTCATCACCAATGATTATGATGAGCCGGGCCTCGCCAGGCGAGGCTGCCCTGAAGGCCATGTGAAGGTCAAGCGCCATCTGGGAGTCCCCATATTCGACGGAGAGAGGATCGTCGCCGTCATCGGTGTTGGCAACAAGGAGGAGGAATACGGCGAAACGGATATCAACCAGCTGAAGCTCATGGCGCAGGGCACGGTCAGGCTCCTCAAGCAAAAGGCGGCCCAGGAGGCCTTGAGCGTCTCCGAGTCCCGCCTGAGGGCAATCATCGACAGCGCAAAGGACGCCATTTTCATCAAGGACACAGATCAACGTTACATCGTGGCCAACAGGGCAATGTCGGAACTCTTCGGCGCCCCCATGGAGCAAATAATAGGCGCTTCCGACAGGGGCCTCTTTCCCGGGGAAGCCGCCGCCCACATCGAAGAGGTCGACAACCGCGTGCTCCAGGGAGAGACGATCGAGGAAGAGATGGTGCGGCCCATCAACAACACCGCATATATCTTCCACACCATCAAGGTTCCCCTGAGGAACGAACGGGGCGAGATAACAGGCCTGTGCGGTATTGCCCGCGACGTCACGGAGCGCAAGCATCTCGAATCACAGCTCCTGCAATCCCAGAAAATGGAAGCAGTGGGAACACTGGCCGGAGGCGTGGCCCATGATTTCAACAACCTTCTGAGCGCCATCATGGGGTATGCAAGCCTCCTGCAAATGAAAATGGAGAAGGACAACCCCCTTTATGTCTATGCTTCTCATATACTCACATCATCCGAAAAAGCGGCCACCCTTACCCAGAGCCTCCTGGCCTTCTCAAGAAAACAGGTCATCAACCTCAGGCCCGTGGCAATAAACGACACCGTGGAAAAACTCCACCGTCTCCTCGAGAGGCTCATACCGGAAGACGTGGAGTTCAGGATAAGAAAAAGTCCTGAAAGGCTTATCGTCATGGCCGACCCGGGCCAGCTCGACCAGGTCATCATGAACCTCATCACAAACGCCCGTGATGCGATGCCCCGGGGAGGAAAGCTGACGATCACTGTCGAACGCGCCTCCGTCGGCGGGGACTTCATAGTGACCCACGGTTACGGCAAGGCGGGAGAATATGCGCTTATCGCCATTTCGGACACGGGCATCGGCATGGACCAAAAGGTGATCGACAAGATCTTCGAGCCCTTCTTTACCACGAAGGGCGTGGGGCGGGGCACAGGGCTCGGGCTTGCCATAGTCTACGGGATCATCAAGCAGCACAACGGCTACATAGACGTGACAAGCCGACCAGGCGAAGGGAGCGTCTTTTGCGTGTACCTGCCCCTCGTGTGGCTGGAACCCGCAGACGAAGAACAGACCGCACGTGTCGCCGGCGGCACGGAAACCATCCTCGTCGCCGAGGACAACACCGACCTCTGCGAGCTTTCCGTGAAGGTCCTCGAAGACCATGGCTACAAGGTCCTCGCCGCGAGGGACGGCGCCATGGCCCTGGAAACCTTCCGAGAGCACAGGGACGATATATCCCTCGTCATTCTCGATGTGGTCATGCCGAGAATGAACGGGAAAGAAGCCTTCGACGCCATACGCGTCCTCGACCCCTCCGTGAGGGTCATATTCACAAGTGGATACACCGACGACATAATCGAAGAAAAAGGCGTACCCGACGAAAAGCACGACTTCCTCGGAAAACCCATAACCCCGGCAACCCTTCTCAGAAAGATACGGGAAGTGCTGGACAGGAAATGAAGACCGTCCCGCGTCACCTCATCTTATATTTGATGAATACGGTGGCGCCGGCCGATGTTCAGCCAATGAATTGACGACCATCGCCACGTTCTTGTAGTTCACGGGATGCTGTTCTATACTATCTGCAAGATTGCGGGAGAGGACGAGGAAAGAAGAATGCCTGAAAGGATAGAGCTTCCCATCACCGGCATGAATTGTGCCGCCTGTGCCGCGCGGATAGAGAGAGAACTCAACAAGATGGACAGCGTCCAGGAGGCGCGTGTCAATTTCCCTCTGAAAAAGGCGGTCATTCTCCCGAAGACCGACATGGAATTGAAACAGGTTATTTCCCTCATCCGCGATATCGGGTATGACGTGGACATGGAATCGGACGTTACGGCGCGGGCGCGAAAGGAAGAGGCCGGACTGAGGAAGGATTTCACCTGGGCTGTATCGCTGAGCGTCCCCATCATGGTCTTCTCCATGTGGATGGTCCTGCCATACAACAACTTTGTGCTTCTCGCGCTGACCATCCCCGTCCAGTTCTATTTCGGCCTCCGCTTCCACACATCGGCCATCATTAACCTTAAACATTTTACCGCCGATATGAACACCCTCATCTCCGTGGGCACATCGGCGGCATTCTTCTACAGTGTATTCGTCACCTTTTTCCCCCATATAATAAGCGCCACCGGCGTATCGACGATGACCTATTTCGACTCCAGCGCCATGATCATCTCCCTCATTCTCCTCGGCAGATATTTCGAATCCAAGGCGAAGACACGGACCTATGCCGCCATAAAGCTGCTCTACGAACTCTCGCCGAAGGAATGCGTGCTCCTTAAGAATGGCGTCGAAACACGGGTGCCCACGGATTCCCTGGAGGTTGGCGACAGGGTCCTTGTACGGCCCGGAGAAAAGGTCCCTGTCGACGGCGTAGTATTCCAGGGCTCCACGTATGTCGATGAATCCATGCTCACAGGCGAAAGCATGCCCGTGCATAAGAACCCCGATGACGAGGTCATAGGAGGAACGATCAACGGCAGGGGCTCGATCACGGTCACCACCACCAGAATAGGTTCCGATACGGTCCTCGCCAGGGTCATACGCCTCGTCGAGGAAGCACAGTTCACCAAGGCCCCCGTACAGCGCCTCGCGGACAGGGTGGCCGGCGTCTTCGTTCCCATTGTCATCCTCGTCGGCATCGGCGCCTTTGTTGTATGGTTCTTCATCGGTCCCGAACCGAGGATAACCAACGCCGTCCTCTCCTTTGTGAGCGTCCTCATCATCGCGTGCCCCTGTGCACTGGGGCTTGCAACCCCCACTGCCATCATGGTCGCCACCGGAGCCGGGGCCAAGAGGGGAATTCTCATAAAGAGCGCCGAGGCGCTGGAACTGACAAACAAGACAAGAAATGTGCTCTTCGATAAGACAGGCACCCTCACGGAAGGCGTCATTGTCCTTGCCGGGATCGTTCCCCTTGGCGGGGTCGACGAGAAGGCGATCCTCCGTATCGCCTTCAACCTGGAGAAACAGTCGGAACACCCCTTTTCCGAGGCCCTCAGGAAAAAGGCACGGGAATCGGACATCCCCTCCATCGACGTCGCAGCCTTCGAGGCCGTTGTCGGCAGGGGCATCAAAGGGGAGATGGAAGGAGTTGTCTACCGGATGGGGAACAGGACCTTCTACGAGGAGGAAGGGCGCAGTCTCGACGACACGACGATGCGCCTCTACGAGGAAAAGGAAGGATCAGCCGCTTCACCCGTCCTTCTGTGGAGCGACACGGGCCTTCTGGCAATCCTCACCTTCAGCGACACCGTCAGGGAAGAGGCGGCCGATGTCATAAGGGAGCTCCGGGAGATGGGCATAGAACCCGTCATGATCACGGGTGACAGCCAGAACGGGGCAAAGACGATAAGCGAACGCATCGGCATCGACCGTTATTTCCACCGCGTCCTCCCTGACAGGAAGGCGGCCATAGTCGAGGATTTCAAGAAGAGCGGGGTAACCATCATGGTGGGGGACGGCATCAACGACGCCCCCTCCCTCGCGGCGGCCGACATCGGCGTCGCCATGGGAAAAGGCACGGATATCGCCATCGAGTCGGCGGACGTGGTGCTCATGAAAGGCCAGTTGTCCCGACTGGTCAGTCTCATCAAGCTTTCCCGGAAGACCCTGCGCGTCATCAGGCAAAATCTTTTCTGGGCGTTCATCTACAACACCCTGGGAATCCCCATTGCCTTCGGCGTTCTCTACCCCTTTTTCGGCATAAGAATGGAACCCGTCTTCGGCGCGGCCGCGATGGTCATAAGCTCGATATCGGTCGTGAGCAATTCGCTGAGATTAAAATTTTTCAGAGATTAAACAGGGAGGAGCGTTCCAGGCTCTAAGTTATGGAACGGTCTTTCCGGAAAGGAACGGAATGAACGACACAGGCATGGAGTTTGTGGTAAGGCCGATCGGGGTCATCCACTCTCCCTTCAGGACAAAAGAGGAAGCACCGATACAGGGAAGATTCCGGCCCGACGCGGTTGGGTCGATAGAGATCTACGAGGAGTATGAAAAAGGGCTCAAGGATATCGAGGGATTCTCCCATATATTCCTTATCTATCCCTTCGACAGGGCGGGTCGGGTTGAACTGGTGCGGCCCGTGCTGCTCGACGACGAACCCCACGGGATATTCGCGTGCCGCTACCCTGCGCGGCCCAACTGCCTCGGGCTCACCATCGTGGAACTTCTCGGCAGGGATTCCGGCAGGCTAAAGGTTGCCGGCATAGATGTCCTCGATGGCACTCCCCTCCTTGACATCAAACCCTATGTCGCCCGCTTCGATTGCTTTCCCCATGCCAGCGAGGGATGGTTCGAAGGCAAAAAGGACAGGCCAAAACCTCCCGGCATCGAGTAGAAGGATACCGGAACCGCCTCTGGTCCGGGGCTTCCGGCCAGAGACCTTCGCGGGCAGGGAAGGCCATTTTGCCTGCTCCATGACGGGGTCTGAGTTGAATTTCCGACAAATTAAGGGTAACATTAGCACATAAATGGAAAACAACGATATCTCGGCGCGAAAACCCGGTCGCCGGCAGCGGGTTATCGATGACCTGCGGGCGGTGATAAAATCCCTTGGGCTTGTTTTCGGTGACATCGGCACAAGCCCCATCTATACCCTTACCATTATCTTCCTCCTCCTGAAACCCACCGTCGATAACGTTATGGGTGTACTTTCCCTTATAATATGGACCCTTGTGATCCTGGTCTCCGTCGAGTACGCATGGCTCGCCATGAGCCTCGGCGAAAAAGGCGAGGGAGGGACGATCATTCTCCGGGGCAAACTGATCCGTCTCTTGAGGTCAGGGAGAGGGGCGGTCTTTGTCACCATACTCGCCTTCATCGGCATATCCCTGCTTGTCGGCGACGGCGTCATCACTCCCGCAATAAGCATCCTCAGCGCCGTCGAAGGCATCCTCCTTATTCCCGGATTCCAGGAGACGAGGCAGACCACCCTCATCCTGATAGCGGGGGCGATCGCCATAGTGCTCTTCGGATTTCAGAGGAAGGGCACGGAAAAGGTCGCCGGGGCATTCGGGCCCCTCATGCTCTTGTGGTTCATGGCCCTTGCCATTTCCGGCGTGGTATCCATCATCCAGTTCCCCTCCGTTTGGAAGGCTATCAACCCCTGGTATGCCGTCACGTTCCTTTACAAGAACGGGGTCGCAGGGTTCTTTGTATTGTCCGAGGTGATCCTCTGTGCCACGGGAGCAGAAACCCTCTATGCCGATATGGGGCACCTGGGGAGAAAACCCATCATCCGGGCATGGTATTTCGTCTTTTTTGCCCTTCTCCTCAACTACCTCGGACAGGGCGCTTTCATATTGAACAACCCCGCTCAATCGACGACCATCCTTTTCGGCATGATGTTCCACCAATCTCTCCTGCTCTACATACCCTTTCTCGTCCTCAGCATACTGGCAACCATCATCGCATCCCAGGCGATAATCAGCGGCATGTTCTCCATTGTCTACCAGGGCATCAATACACGGCTGATGCCCATGTTCAGGGTAGAATATACGTCACCGGAGCTGAGGTCCCAAGTATATATAGGTTTCGTCAACTGGTTCCTGCTCCTCTCGGTGCTCTTCATCATGTTCGAGTTCAGGGAATCCAAGCAGCTAGCGGCCGCATACGGCCTTGCAGTGACCGGCGACATGACGATAACGGGAATTCTCATTACCTCCATATTCTGGCTGCGAAAGGAGTACGGGAAAGCCCTGATAGCCTTTCTCGTGACACTTGTCGACGTCACCTTCCTGGTCTCCAACGTATATAAGATCCCTCACGGCGGCTACTGGTCCCTGATCATCGCTGCCGTTCCCCTTGCCATGATCCTCATCTACACAGCCGGCCAGAGAAAACTCTACCGGAACATCCGCCCTCTCAGACTGGACATCTTCCTCCACAGCTACAACGAGGTATATCAGGCCGTCAACAGGATAAAAGGAACCGCGCTCTTCTTTGCCCGCAATTCCCACAGGATCCCCGCCTATATCGTGCACACCATGTTCATGAACAATATAATCTACGAGGAGAATATCCTCGTCTCCATCGTCACCCTCGACGAACCCTTCGGACTGAAGAGCTGCTTCAAAGAGGACCTTGCCCCGGGCTTGAGGTCATTTGAAATACAAATGGGGTACATGGAGGTGGTCGATATAGGCCTGATATTGGAGGACGCCGGGATCACGAATGAAAAGGGGATATTCTATGGATTGGAAGAGATCTACACGCGAAACTTTTTGTGGAAAATGTTCTCCATAATGAAAAAACTGGCCCTGCCCTTCGTCCAGTTCCACGATCTCCCCTCCAACAAACTCCACGGCGTCACCACAAGGATAGAGATATAGCAGACTATATAATTCGCTTCTCAAGCGGGGATGGTCCGTCCCACGGGACAGGTATATCCGTGAAAAGACGGTTTCACGTTGTTCTTGCTTGAAACCTGAAACCATCTTTTCCCCTTTGAACCTCTATTGTGCTACAATGCCTGTATCAGCGCATACCTGAGAAGGGGGTTATAATGAAGATTCCGGAATACATTACGAAGGCAGAGGTTCAGAAGTTTTGCAAGGCACTGAAGATCAGGGACTGGACGAAGCTGAAGACGGCGAAGATATTGCCGAAGGAGGCGAAGGCCGTCCTCACAGCCGTCAATGACACGAAGATGAAGATAGACCCCGCGGAGTTTCGCAGAGGGCTCGAGGTGGAACTTGAACACGGAATAACATTCAAGGACGCCAACGTGACGAACAACCATCCCCTCGTCACCGGCAAGATAGTCATCGCCCACCTCAAAGAATTTCTCGACTACTACAAGCTCCTGGAAGTTGCCGAACTCGAAGGCGACCTCCACAAGGCGATTATGGCCGGTGACACGAAGAAGATCAAGAAGGAATACAAGAAGCTCGCGCTGGCCAAAATAGCGCTGGCCAAGACCGAAGCGGCACAGGTGAAGTAGATCCAAATCCCGAATGCTTGAAGAAAAAACAGGAGCCTGACCCACCGATGTCCATTGTAAACCTCGGGGGTCAGGCCCTTCCCTGCTGTTTTTATCTCATAATATCCTTCATCACGTTGAACGCCTCGCTGCTCGTGGGATCGAGGGAAAGCGCTTTTCGGGCCGCGTCTATCGCGTCAGGGATGGCACCGGTTTTCAGGAGAGCCCTTGCAAGGCCCAGGTAGGCCCTTGCGTTGTCGGGGTTCTCCTTGATGGCATCACTGAAGAGCTTTACCGCATCGCGGACCTCTCCTTTCATGAAAAGGGACATCGCCACTGCCACGAGCGCGCTTGAGATCTCTTCCTTGACCTTCGCCGCCCTGGGCTCCACGGACATGAGCTCCCGCAGGTACGACAGGGAGTCTTCATAGTTGCCCTTTTTGACCTCCGCGAAGGCCGCCCCAAGAAGGGCGTCTATGAGGATATCAACGATCTGACCCTTGAAATCCTGCGGCGAAAGCCGGTATGCCGCCCGCAGGGAAGGGATAGCCTTCGCGAAGTTCTTCATGCTGAGGTACGTTCTGCCGAGGTAGAGCTGTGCCTCGTAGTAATCCGGCTCGGCCGCCGTCGCCTTCTCAAACAGCGGGAGAGCCTCAGTGAACTTTCCCTGGTTAAAGAGGGCAAGACCAGTCTCGAAGTCGGCGCGCACCGCCGGACTTATGAAAGCCCCTGCACAGGAAAAGAGAAAGGCGGTCAACACGACAGGAACGAAAACCTTCAAAAATACCGTATTCGTGCGCATATGATCGAGCCTCCCTTTTTCGCTCAAAGCGGGGCTACCTCTTCTTTTCCCATCCTCCGGCATCGTTCTGTATCCACCAGCCGGGCTGGGATTTTCCACGCCAGCTGTTGGCGAATATCCTCTGGATCTTGGGCAGCGAGTCCGCGCCCAGCTTGTTCGCCTTCATGATCTCACTGTAGAGAACGCTGCGATTGTTGTTCTCCTGGCCCACGAAGCGGTTGAGGTCGGCCTTTTCCTTGAGGTTCAGGCTCCCCGCGTCGCGCTGCTCCAGAAGACCCATGTTGTTCTCCCCGATGGCGCCCCTGTCAAGGAAAGGTTTGATCTGAGGGAAGTTATTCCTCATGGCCTCTTTGAGGCTCCGTATCGCCGGGGTTGAAACCTCTATGTTGATCTGGGCGTGCACTTCCCTGGGGCCGATGAACCCCCGTATGGAATCCATGATGCTGCTTTGTTTGTCGTTCTTCTTCTGCTCGAGCTGCTTTTCGTCCTTCGTGCCCCGCACGTCGTCGACGATCTCATCGGCGGCCTTCTGGATGGCTGCGGCCGGGAAGTAAATGTTCACGGTAACACAGGCGGCAAAGACTATCATGAAACCCAATGCAAGATGACGCAACTTTTTGGCCATTGTATCCTCCTTCGTCCTTTAATTCACCTTTATCGTCGGACCCGCGCCGTCCTCGTCCTTGTGGAAGATCCTGCCGACGCGTTCCTGCATGTCCTTGAAGCTTACCATATTCTGAGGGTCCCTGTTCACCACGTCGATGCCCCTCAAGAAGGCGCGCCTGATGAGGTATTCCTTCCCTCCTTCGACGATCTTACCCCTGATGTTGAAATTATCGTTCTCCAGCGTGCACCGTATGCCGATCCTGCTGTAGGGATATTCCTTGAAGAACTTGTTGAGCCCGCTCTTGAGCACCGCCCCTATCCCGCCGGAGCCCGTACCGAGGATCGATATGTTCTCGATGGCATCCACAGAGACCTTCCTGGACACCCCCCATTTCTTTACCGTATCGAGGTCGAAAATGAAACGGGAAGGCTGACCGTATTCGATGACGAGATTTTTCACGGAACCTTCGATGATGCCCGTTATCTTACCGACCTTGATCGTATCCGTTATCTTCCCGAGATCGATATCTCTGAAGAGGATGTCTCCGCCTATTTTTCTCGACGACGCAAAGAGGTCCTTCACGTACACGTCCACCGCTTCTATCCTGCCGCCGAATATGTCGATGACCGTCTTCCCCTGCGTCACCACTTCCCCGTTCTGATAGGCAACGCTGGGAAAGCGGGCCTTGACGGTGCCGGGAAAGGTAAGACCCGTCGCCTCGCTGAGCAGCCGGGGGAAATCTATGCCTTCAACCAGGGCTCCGAACACGAGCCTCGGCGACGGCCCGAGGATGTCCTTCGCCGCAAGGCCCCTTATGCGGACGGCTCCGCCATAAAAAGGCAGGCTGATGATCCCTGTTGCCGCCACGTCGCTGCCGTAAGCCATGAAAGGTATCTTCAGCTCCGGCAGGCTGTAGCTCCCCTTCGTGAAACCGGTGATGGTGATCATACCCAACCGTCCCCCCTGGGCGGGAACGACCGTCCCCCCTGCCGCAGTCAGGTCAAAGGGCACATCCATGTCGACGGCCGCGACGCCCAGCGAAGCTCCCGGAAGCTTCAAAGACCCCGTCGACAGCTTCACACTGCCCTTTGTCGCCAGCTTGTTGTCCGTCGATGTAACGGATATATCGGCGTCGAGTTTCCCGTCAGCCTCAATGCCCTCCAGCGCCGGCGCCGTCTGCGCCAGATAATCGGCGGCAAAAACGGACACTATCCTTTTCACCGCGACATCCTGCGCAGTCAGATGAAAACCCCATTGCCCCGTTCCGAAGAAACCGTCGTAGGCATATCGTCCCGTGTTGAAGAGATCGCAGGTCCCCTTGATACGCGAGCCCGTCTTGCGGCTTACGGTCACATCCGTTTTCGAGGTGAGTTTTGAGGGCTCCTTCTTGAGGTCCTTGTAATACTTTCCCCAAAGATATTCTCCCGAAGACATCTGGGACGATATCTTCATGGAGGCGTCCTTGTCATCTCCCCGGGGAAAGCTGAAATTGAGAATGACGGAACCCGTGATGCCCTGGGCGGCCTTTGAGCCGTCGGGAGAGGAGAACCCTCCCTTCTTCACATCCATGGTGACACTCCCCGAAAGGGAGGGGGACTTCCCGCCAAGACTGCCCTCCATCCGGGCCTTCAAGGAACCCGACCCCTCGATGGACCACTTCTTCGCCTCTTCCTGGCCCAGGAAGGATCTTGCCATGCTGAAAAGACTGGAGAAATTGAGCTCCCGCGTTTCGAGGACGGCGCTGAAGGGCATAGCCCCCTTGAGGGTCATCCGTCCCGTGCCCTTCACGGTGCCCACGCCCGGCATGGTCACCTGCAGGCTGTCCGATGAGATAAGCCCGGACCTGGCGGTGTAAGAGGCGTTCATCGCAAGCTGTCCCTTCCTGAGTTCGGCCTTTCTCCCGTCCATTGCAAGGGTCAGCGCCTCGATGAGTGCGGCGGCCCTCGAGATGATGATGCGGTCCTTCTCGAAAAGAACGGGGAGGGTGAATTTCATTCCCTGCAGTGCCACATCCCCCGCCGAACCTTCATCTATGTCGATGTCGACGGCCCCCTTCCCGAGCATGTCGGGAAGGATCCCCGTCAGGTCGAGCCTGCCTTTGCACCTGCCCGTCGCCTTCATCTTCGATCCGCCCGGCCCGTCGATGACGACAGCACTTGTGAAGGAAAGCGCCCCGCCGCCCTCCGGCGAGAAATCCTTCACGGTGAGATCGATCTTCTTAAGGGTGACGGTTCCGGGAGAACCTTTGAAGAAGAGGGTGAATTCGCCGTTCTCCATGGTCAGAAGATGCACGGGCGGTATTTTCCGGATGAAGGACAGGTCCGTCTCGGTCTCTTTCTTGTCGCCAAGGCGGATGCGTATCTTCGGGTCCTTGAGAAGGACCCGCTCGACGTTGCCCTTAAAGGCGGCCCCCGGGCTCGATGAAACACTCACGCGGGAACTGGTGAAGAGGAAGTTGCCCCTTCGCGTATCGGCAACACTGAACCCTTTCAGGTCCGCCCTCAGGGGATAGAAGGAAAAGGATTCCGCCTCCATGTCATAACCGAAAAGGGGCCCGCTCACCATGGCGGCGGACCGCACGAGAAGAGGGGTCCTGGCCAGAAGGACAAGCCCCGCCGCAAAAAGTGCGATCAGAATGACAACGCTAAGAACAAGCCTCTTCTTCGTCACGGATCTCCTGAGTTCATTATAGCACGTAAACTCGCTGGAAGTCCCGGCCAGATTATGGTCTGTCCTCAGTCATCTCAGCCTGTCGCTTTGGCAACCACCACGACCTTATCGCTTGTCGTCTGGATCTCGTTGTCAAAAGTGTACCGTCCGCGTTTCGATTTCGCCTTGAATTTGCCCGTTACTTTGATGATATCCCCGTTGCGGGCTGCCGGATGTCCCGGACCAAAGACGTTTATGACCTTCTTCTTGTCCTTGGGATCGAAGAAACTGATAAGCATCCACGGGTTGCCGCTGCGGTCCTTCTTCTTGCGGACAATAAATGCATAACCGGTCACGGTCACGGTCTTCTGATCATATTGAGAAGGATTGGACAGGATCTCCGCCACACTGACCTCTTTGGACAGGACCTGCGCATCCGTCTTTACAGCGGTGGTCAAAAGAGCCACCGCCGCACAGAACACTACCAACCCGAAAATCAAAGCCTTTTTCATGGACTGCTCCCCTTTCTTAATTTGATTTCTTATCCTATATCCCGTTACAGGAAAAGAGTCAACAGAACAGGTGGTGGATCGCCGTCCATCGCGTCTCTTCTTGTTTTTCTCCCCTCCTTCCGCTATGGTATGTGAAAGAAAGAGGCGGGTCATGATCGCACCCCTTGTATTCGCTCTTATCGTCACGGGATTTTCGGGAATCGTCGCGCAGACGGTCCTTATCAGGGAGAGCCTCATCATCTACGGTGGGAACGAGCTTTCCATCGGCCTCACCATTGGCTCCTGGATCTTATGGGAAGCTCTCGGCGCCTGCATCGGCGGCCGGTGGCCGCGCCGGGTCTCACGGGTACCGCAGGCTTTCATCGCCGCCAACCTCGTCTTCAGCCTCGCTTTCCCGGCGGGTGTCTACTGCATCCGCACCCTCAAGGTCATCTTGGGCCTTCCGCCGGAGGTCTCCATGGGGATCGCGGGGATATTCTTCGCGTCCATGGCTATCTTCCTTCCCGTAGGCCTTCTCCACGGTCTTTCTTTCACGGCATCGTGCCGGGTCTACGAGAGCCTGAAACAAGCGCGAGGGCAGGCGGCGGGCAGGGTCTATTTCTACGAGATGCTCGGGACCATTGCCGGCGGGATACTGGTAAGTTATGTCCTCATCACCTGGCTCCATTCGTTCCGGATAGCCGCCCTCATCCTCATCCTCATACCCCTTGCCTGCCTGGTGATGGCCGTCTCAGCGGCGCCTGCCCACAGGAGGCTCCTTGCCGGCCTCAGCCTTGCCGCGGCCCTGGGCTGGACCTTGTTCCTGGCGCTTGGCCTTGACGACCGGCTGCAGTCGCGGTCCATCACCGTGCAGTGGCACGGCCGCGAGGTGGTTTCTTACGAAAATTCGCACTATCAGAATATTGCCGTTACACGGGCAATGGACCAGTATACCTTTTTCACCGACGGCCTGCCGGCGGCCACCATGCCCGTGCCCGACATAACCCGCGTCGAGGAGATCGTCCACATCCCGCTCCTTGCTCATGGGGCGCCGCGGGATATCCTCATCATTCATGGCGGAGCCGGCGGCGTGATCGGAGAGGTCCTGAAGTACCCCACGGTACGGCGTGTCGATTACGTGGAGATCGACCCGGCGTACCTCTCCGCCATAACCCGCCATCCCTCGGGCCTCGTACGGTCGGAGCTTGGCGATTGCCGCGTCGAGCTGCACTACGCCGACGGCAGGGGGTTTGTTAAAAGGGCACACCCGACGCGGCGGTATGATGTCGTCCTTCTGGGGCTTTCCGCGCCCGGAACGCTGCAGGCTAACAGGTTCTTCACCGTGGAATTCTTCCGGGAGGCGCGGCGCATCCTCGCCGACGAAGGCATCCTCGTCTTTACCGTTCCCGGCTCGCTTACCTATTACGGCAGTGAGCTAAGGGATATTAACATGTCCGCCATGGCCACGGCCCGAAGCGTCTTCGACCGCGTCGCCGTCGTGCCGGGGGAAGAGAATATCTTTCTCGTCTCCCCGTCCGCAAAGACCATCAACCTTTCGGCGCAGCAGCTGGAAGGCAGGTTGAGGGGTTATGGCATCACCACGCGACTCATCTCACTGCCCCATCTGATCTACCGTCTCGATGCGGAAAAAATGGAATGGTTCCTCTCTGCGATCGGGCCGTCCCGGGCAGAGGCGAACCACGATCTTACCCCAAAGGGCCTCTATTACAACATTGCCTTTGCCAATGCCCTTCACTCGCCCTCGATGAAAGGTCTTTTCGCGACGGCCGAGCGCCGGGGCGTACCCGCCCTCCTCGTCGTGCTGGCTGCCTTTGCCGCAGGGGCGTTCCTCCTGAAAGGCAGGTACCCGACAATGCCCGTTCTCTTCGTCATCTCCACGACGGGTTTTGTCGTCATGCTCCTCGAACTGTCGCTCATTTTCGTCTTTCAGGTGTTGTACGGGTATGTCTTTCATGAGATCGGCATGCTCATCACCATGCTCATGGCCGGCATGGCAGCAGGCAGCATGGCTGTGGCCCGACGCGCCACGGCGGATGCAAAGGTATCGAGGACCCTCATGGCGGCAGAGGCCGCGCTGACGCTTTTGTGCCTTCTTCTCCTTCTGATATTTACCATTGTGGGCCAGGCCGAAATGGGTGGTGGTCTGTTGGGCCGCCCCCTCTTCTTTGCCCTCCTGTTTATCTCGGGGCTCCTTGCCGGAATGGAATTCCCTCTTGCCGCGGCGCTCCACGATGAGGAAAGACCCCTCAAGGGATCGGTGGGGCCCGTTTACGCCAGCGACCTGATAGGCGGCTTCATCGGAGGAATAACGGGAGGTTTCTTTCTCTTTCCCCTCATGGGTCTCGTTAACAGCTGTCTTCTTTTGGCCGCCGTAAAGGTCTGCGGGCTTCTTCTGCTGTTATCGGGAAAGAGAAAGTAGTATAATAGCAAGAAATTCGGGGGCATTTTACACTTTAACGTCATGACGGTGCCACGATGAAAAGAAGAGATTTCCTGAAGGTCGCGGCGTTCTCGCCTTTTATCGTCTCCGGGACTGCCCGGGCTGTGACCGAGGGGTCCCGGCCGGCCTTCCACGAGGCGCTTTATTATAGAAAAGCCCGCTCGGGGAAGAGTGTTGACTGCCTTCTATGCCCCCGCCGCTGCTCTCTTCCCGAGGATGCGACGGGTTTTTGCAGAGCCCGCAAGAACATTGCCGGCAAGCTCTATTCCCTCGGCTACGCTTCGCCGTGTGCGGTGCATATCGACCCCGTGGAAAAGAAACCTTTCTTCAACGTCCTCCCCAGAACGCTCTCCTTTTCCGTGGCAAGCGCCGGCTGCAACTTCAGGTGCAAGTTCTGTCAGAACTGGCAGATCTCCCAGGTATCGCCCCTTGAGACGGTCAATATCACGCTGTCACCTCAAGACCTCGTCGCCGCCGCCATCCGAAAAGGCTGCAAGAGCATCGCCTACACCTACACGGAACCCACGAACTTTTACGAATATATGTTCGACACGGCGAGGTTAGCCCGCAAGCAGGGTATCCTCAACGTTTCCCATTCCAACGGCTATATCAACCCCGGGCCCCTGAAGGCGCTGAGCAGGCACATGGATGCCGTGAACATCGATCTCAAGGGCTTCAGCAGCTCCTTTTACGGCAAGCTCTGCGAGGGAGAACTGGAGCCCGTGCTCGCCACCATAAAGACGCTCAAGCGCTCCGGGGTGTGGGTGGAGATCACCAACCTCGTCATACATGGCTACAACGATGACGAAAAGATGATAAAGGGTATGTGCGAATGGATCGCCGCGAATGCCGGGACAGACGTACCCGTCCATTTTTCCCGCTTCCACCCCATGTATAAACTGACGGGGGTTTCTCCCACGTCCGTCAAGACGCTGGAGGGCGCCCGGCAAACAGCCATAGAAGCGGGGCTCGCGTTCGTCTATATCGGGAATGTCCCGGGCCATCCCGGCGAGAACACCTATTGTCCGAAATGCAAGAAACTCCTCATTCAGAGATCGGGGTACAATGTCTTGAGCATGAGCCTCAAGAACGGCACGTGTCCCTCTTGCGGGACAAGGATCGGAGGGATATGGACAACATGAGAACACGGCGTGGGAAAAGGGCCCTTTTCGGCGGCGCCTTGATGGCGGCGCTCATCATCGGCGTTCTCCTTCTGCATGGGCATGGGGTTGATGCACAATCGGTCGCGGCGGTGAAAAAACCTGTCTTTGCAGGCTCCTTTTATCCCGCAGACACGCTGTCCCTGCAGACCATGATTGATGGCTATCTCGGGGAAGCGCACAAGGATGGCGATGTGCCGCCGGGGGTATTTGCCGTCGTCGCTCCCCATGCGGGGTACATCTATTCAGGAAAGACTGCGGCTTATTCATACAATGCCGTGAGGGGAAAGGGCATACGGACGGTGGTCCTTCTCGGCTCGAGCCATCGCAGCTCCTTTGCGGGCATAGCTCTCTACCCGTCGGGCAGCTGGGAAACACCCCTCGGAAAGGTGCCCGTTGACGCCGCCATGGGCCGGAAAATGGCGTCTCTCTGCGGCGCCGTCAAGAGTCTTCCCGGCGCTTTCGACGAAGAGCATTCCCTTGAGGTACAGCTCCCCTTCCTCCAGCGGACGCTTAAGAGTTTTAAGATCGTCCCGCTTCTGACGGGGGTCATGGAAAGGCGGGATATCGAGGCCCTCGCCAACGCCCTCACGACGGTCCTGAAACAACACAAGGGAAAAGTGCTTCTTCTTGTCTCCTCTGACATGTCCCACTACCATTCCTATGAGGAAGCCGTCAGGATCGACTCGTCGACGCTGCGGCTCATGGCCGACCTCAACCCGGATGGGCTCCTCGAAGGCCTGTCGAAGAAAGAGAACGAGCTATGCGGTGCGCCGGCAGTCGTTGCCGCCATGATGGCCGCAGTAAAGATGGGCGGACAGGCACAGCCTCTTCACTATACAAATTCGGGGAATACAGCGGGAGACAGGCACAGGGTTGTTGGCTACGGTTCCGTGGCCTTCTGGCAGCCTGAGAGCAAGGAAGACTCACCCCTTACGGGGGCCGAAAAGAAGCGGCTTCTTGCCATCGCCCGGAAGACCCTCAAGGAATACGTGTCATCGAGGACCGTCCCCGGCATCGAGGTCACAGAACCGGCACTCCACGAAAGAAGGGGCGTCTTTGTGACGCTCACCATTCGCGGACGGCTGCGGGGATGCATCGGCTACATCAAGCCTGTCGCGCCTCTTTACAGGTCGGTGATGGATATGACCGTCGCGGCATCGTCGAAGGACATGAGGTTCCGGGCCGTTGCCATGGACGAACTCAAGGACATACACATCGAGGTCTCCGTGCTTTCGCCCCTTAAATTGGTCAATTCCGTGGATGAGATCAAGGTGGGCATCCATGGTCTGTATATCGTAAAGGGCGGCAGAGCGGGCCTTCTGTTGCCGCAGGTTGCCACTCAGTATAAATGGGGCCGGGAGGAATTCCTGCAAAACACCTGCGCAAAGGCCGGCCTGCCGGAAGATTCGTGGAAGGACAAGGAGACAAGGATATACATTTTTTCGGCGCAGATATTCTCAGAATAGCGGATGTTTCATTCACTGCGCATACCGGGGGGCAAGGATGAGGATCAGTTTTGTTGTACCAACGGCAGACATCGTCAATGAAGAGCGGGACCGCTTTCTCACTCATGCCACGGGGGGCTGCTGGCATGACAGCGATGCCGGAAGCCCTGTCACGGTGTTTGCCCTCAAGGGTTATATCTGCACAAAATGCGGCATGTTCTACACTACAACGAACGATTTTTCCACTCTGGAGGACTTTCTGAGGCTCTATGAATGGGCACGCTGCGACCCGAACCTTAAGGATTTCGTCACGAAATTTCGGGCACGGGATCTGATGAGTGAGGAACAAGGGCCCGAGACAAGAAAAAGATTCGCCGACGGTCTCTACCGGATACTGTCGGCACGCGGGAGGGAAACAGAAAATGTATGACAGCAACACACTCGACAAATACGCCGATGTGCTCCTCTGGGGGCTTTTTACGGCACGGAAGCGAAGATTCAGGAAAGGCGATGTCATTTTGCTTCAGTACGATCCCGCGGCCACGGGTCTCGCGGAGATCCTTTACGGTAAGATTCTCGACCGGGGTATGTATCCCCTTCAGCGCATGGGACTCACGACAGTCATGGAACGCTCATTCTATGAAAAGGCCACCGGCCGGCATCTCGCCTGGCTGCCTCCCGGAGACAGGGAACTTTACGAGTCTATCAACGGAAGAATATTCCTGCGGGCCCCCGAATCCCTTACCCATCTCAAGGACATAGATCCCATGCGGGTAAGCAGGGTCCTCGTATCCCGAAAGGTGTTCAGAGACATCCTTGACGGGAGGGAGGAACGGGGAGCCTACGGGTGGACACTGTGCACCTATCCCACCGCCGGTCTTGCGAAACAGGCGAAGATGTCCGCCGCCGCCTATGCCGGGCAGATCGTCAAGGCCTGCTTTCTCGATGAGAAGGACCCCATCGGGAAATGGAACGCCGTTCATGCGGAGGCAACGCGCATCAAGGAATGGCTCAGCGACCTGAAGGTACGCTATTTCCGCGTGCATTCAAAAAATATCGACCTTGTCCTCACTCCCGGAGAAAAGCGCAAATGGGCAGGCATATCCGGCCACAACATCCCCAGTTTCGAGGTCTTTCTCTCGCCGGACTGGCGGGGCACGGAGGGCACCTATTACGCAAACCTGCCTTCTTTCCGGAGCGGCAACTACATCGAGGGCGTGCGACTCGTATTCAAAAAAGGGAAGGTCGTTGAGGCCGATGCGAAAAAAGGCGCCGAATTCCTGAACAAGCAGATAGCGATGGACAGGGGCGCCTCACGGGTGGGGGAATTCTCCCTTACGGACAGGCGTTTCTCCCTCATTGACCGGTTCATGGCGGACACCCTCTTCGACGAGAATTTCGGGGGCCCCGAGGGAAACTGCCACCTCGCTCTCGGTGCGTCCTACAGCGACACCTTCAGCGGCAATCCCGGCAAGCTTACAAAGGAAATGAAGCAGAAACTGGGCTTCAACGACTCGGCCCTTCACTGGGACCTCGTCAATACCGAGGCAAAGACCGTGGTTGCCCGCCTTGCGAACGGCAAGGAACTCGTCATCTACGAAAAGGGTGCCTTCTGTCTCCCTTGAGATCGAACAAACACCTTTTCTTCGTTATCGGCTGGGTGGGGATGGTGCTCTACTTCACCCAGAGATGGATATTCGGGCCCCTTATCCCCTCCCTCATGGAGGCCTTCGGCACCGACAAGACCACGCTCGGCATCGTCGGGGCGGGTTCGCTGTGGGGCTATACGTTCACTCCCATCATCGCCGGCCTCATCTCCGACAGGTTCGGGAGGAGATATGTCGTTCTCTTCGGCATGTTCGGGCTCTCGGCACTGACGGTCATATCGGGTCTTGCGCACTCCACGGGACAGCTCTTCCTTTTCCGTTTTCTGACAGGCCTCGTGGAAGGGTTCTTTTTCATTCCCATGATCGCCTTCACCATGGAGCTCTTCCCCGAGAGGCCGGGGTTCTATCTCACTTTCATGTCGTCGGGCACCTCTTTCGGCTGGTTCACGGGCCCCGCCCTTGCGGGATGGCTCCTCGACCTTACGGGAAGCTGGCGCATCCCCTTCATGGTAACGGGGATCGCGGGCATCGTCCTTGCGGCGGTGCTTCTCCTCGTGTGGCCTGAAGAAAAAAGGGAAACACACCCCGGCGGCAAGCTTTTCGACCCGTCCATACTGCAAAGGTCAAGCCTCATCATGCTTGTTCTCGTTAGCTTCGCTGCCATGTTCCAGATATCGGGCGAGTTCGGTTTTGCCATGTGGTACCCCGTCTTCCTGAAAACGGAGATAGGCATGACGTCATCGATGGCGGGTCTTGTCGCGGGCTTGTGGGGCGTGGGCCAGTTCATAGGCAGGCCGACTATGGGCCACATCTCGGACAGGCTGGGATACCGTAAGGTGGGCATTGCCGGCGGCATCGTCATGGGCCTGTGCCTTGTGTTGGTCCTCAAGGTCCAAAACCCTGTCGCCAGGGGTTTCGTAACCTTCTTCACCGGTTTTGCGGGCTGCGCCGTAATGGGGGCTCTCTGGACCTTCACGGGCCTCGCCTTCGCGCGCGCAAGGGGCCTGGCCCTCGGGGTGCTGACCACCTGGTCCTATGCCATCGCCTCCCTTTCCCCCATTGCCATCGGCTGGATCGGCGACCATTACCGCGTATCGACGGGCCTTCTCGTCATCTGCATCCCCGCGGTCTTCCTCGCCTGTGTCACCTTCGCCGCGACAAACCTCGTGAAAAGACAATGACCAAACAGGAGGCGGTAACGCAACCTTGTCCTGTTTCTTGTTTGATCAACTTGGTTATTGTCTTTTCTTTGGTTATTGAGATTTGGTAAATTGGTCATTATCTTCTCATTTGGTTCTTGTTCCATTTATGATACAATAGCTTCTATAATCCACTCCAAATTCTCTGAGAAGGAGTTTCAAACCATGGGTAAGGCAATACCGGGTGCTCTTTTGAGGATGTGGGAGTTTCTCCCCGATGACATAGGGGACGCTCTTTTGCTTGCTGTTGAAAAGAACCGTGATGCCCACAAGAACTTTCGGGGCGCATCGGTTTCCCGCTGTCCCCACTGCGGCGACTCGAACACCATGGATTGCTCCACCATAGACGCCATCGGCGACGCTACCGTGGGGTTGTGCCTTGTCTGCGGATACCTCTGGTGCCTCGAGTGCGACTCCTCCCTGATAACCGGCATCAACTGCGGCCACTGGCAGATCTGCTCCTCCTGCCCCGAAAAGAAACAGTCCTCGGGCTACTGCGGCACCCTCCCCTGGGAATGTCCCCACATCAGGGAATGGCTGAAAAAACATCATCCGGTAGTTTAAAAGCCTTTAGAGCCTTTGGAACCGGAGAGGCGAAGTGGAGAATTGTCGTCATCCCGGACTTGATCCTGGATCCAGAAATCCTTCGTATCCAAGCGGCTGCCATCTTTGATCGGGTCTTTCCATCTTCTCCGTTCCAACGGTTCCCACTGTTTTTTCTTGGAGCTTTTGACCTATGTCAATTGAGGCACAGGATGATCTGGGGTAAGATGAGAGCAAGACAGCGACTATCAATCAATAAGGAGGGGCTATGAAATTTGAAATTACCTCGAATGTTCATTGGGTAGGCAAGATCGATTGGGAGCTGCGAAAGTTTCAC
>JAQVWF010000013.1 GCA_028698615.1 Syntrophorhabdaceae bacterium | reverse complement strand
ACGGGCGACCTGTACTATTTCGGCGAGATAAAGTTCTCCGGCGCTCCCGGATACCCCCAATCCTTCTTCGGCCGCTATCTCGAGTTCAAAACCGGCGATGTCTTCTCCCACCAGAAGATCGGTCTGACCCAGCGCAATCTCATCAATGCAGACCGCTTCAGGACCGTTATGATCGATGCGGACAGGGAAAAGGCCGCGGACCACCGCGTGCCTGTCGAGATCCGCCTTCGGCCCTCGAAACCGAAGCGGTTGAGGCTCGGCGTCGGGTTCGAGACCGATATCGGGCCAAAGGGGACGATCAAATACGAGGACGTGAATTTCTTCGGGACCAGCCACAAGTTCGAATCCCAGTTTGACCTCAGCGGGCCTCTTCAGGTGGTGGGCGCACGGTACACGATGCCCGACGCCAGCGATATCCGCAGCTTTTCATCGCTGAGCTTCAACATGAAGCGGGAGGATCAAACGGCGTTCTTCACCGAATCGATCACGGCGGAGTTCGAACGGGCAAGGAGCCTGGGAAGAGTCCCGACGGGGTCCCTCTTTGTCCAGATGCTCAAGGAGAACTCCGATGCCGGCGATGAACGGACAAACACCTTTTCGCTGCTGCCGGGTTGCCGCCTGTCGGGGGTCAGCTATGACGACATGGTACGCCCGACCAGGGGTCACCGGTATTTCGCGGAATTGAAGGGCACCCACCAATCGCTTGGTTCCAGCACCGGGCTGGTCCAGTTCACCGCCGACGGCGGCCTTATCCTGCCCCTTCCCGCCAGGTTCTCCCTGCTCACACGGGCGAAACTGGGCGCAACCACGCAGAACGAGCCCAATGCGGACCTGCCCATCGCCCTTCGCTTCTTTGCAGGCGGCGATCAGAGCGTCCGCGGCTACGCATACAAATCTCTGGGGCCCAGGGACGTCTCGGGTGACGTCATCGGCGGCAAGAACCTTGTCACCGCAAGCATTGAACTGGAGCGCGCCATAGGCAAGGACTGGGGTATTGCCGCATTCTACGACACCGGGAACGCCTTCAACGATTTCTCGGACATGCAGCTCGCACAGGGCGCCGGGATGGGTGTGCGATACTACAGCCCCATCGGCCCGATAAAGCTCGATCTCGCCCGTCAGATCGGGGAGAGAAACCCCGACTTCAGGATCCATGTATCGATAGGGTTCGGACTATGAAAAAACGGCGTCTCGTCCTCTATGTGCTCTCATTTCTCCTCCTTGCGTTCACCGCATCATTCTTGTGGTCCATGTACACAACCGCCGGCACCTCCTTCCTTCTCAAAGGGATAGAGCGGGTCCTTCAGGGCACCATGGAGATGAAGAAGGTCACGGGTAGGATCGGGTATTCGCTCCATGTGGAAGGCTTCAGGCTGAACCTTGCGGACCTCACGGTGGCCGTCGATACGGCGGATCTGAAATGGCAGCCTTCGCACCTCATCACCGGCAAGGTGGCAATCACCGAACTGGGGATAACGGGCCTGTCGATCACGAACACCAGGCCGCCCGATAACGAGCCTGTCGACCTCCTCCTGCCCCGGGTCCCGAGGTGGCTTACCGGGCTCTACGGCTGGGTGCACAGGCTCAATATCGACAAGGTAAAATACGTGACGCCGGGGAGCGAACCCGTGACTATCGACGGCGTTTCCGCAACGGTCCTGTGGGACCGGGGCATACTCTATCTGAACAATATGAATGTAAGAACTGCTTACGGCAGCGCGGGGGGCATCGTAACGACCAATCTCGCGAGGCCGGCCCTGAGGGCACAGTTTACAGTGACCCTTCCGAATAGCCCGGCGGGCATTGACACCTTGTCCCTCGACGCCCGTCTCCCGGCGTCAAAAGGTGATGAACAGATCGCCGGACCCCTCGTACTCACCGCCGCCGCGGGAGAACAGGAGCGCTACAGCCTTCAATGCCGCGTCGGCGTCGCCCGTCATGCCCTCCGGATCAGCGAGGGGAAGTTTTCGAGAAAAGACGGCAAAGGGAGTGCTGAGGCCAGGGGAACGCTCGATGTTTCGGGAGGCGAACCGGCATTCACCTTATCGGCAAAGGTCACCGGCCTTGACCTTGCTCCCGAGGTAAAGACGAGCACGGACCTTTCGGGAAACCTGGATATCGCCGGAACCCTCAAGGGTTTCGAGGGAAAATTCGATCTCAAGAACCGGGGAGCATCGTGGAGGAGCATGGAGCTCAAAGGCAGCATCCGGGGTGATAGCGAACTCATTGAACTCAAGGACCTCGAAGCGAGACTGCTCGGCGGCGTTATACTCGGAGATTTCAGCGCATCCCGGGCCCGGGACATGAGACTGTCGACCCGTTTTACCGCAAAAGGACTCAATCCCGCAAGGCTGCACCCCGGCCTCGAGGGGAACCTGAATCTCGAATTGAAAGGACAGTTGCTGATACCTGAGAACCAGCCGATGGAAGGATCCCTAACGGCCTCGTTGAGAGAAAGCCGGTTCCAGAAAAAGACAATATCGGGCAGCCTCGACACATCGCTCAGCGGCGAAGTTGTAAAGATCAACGCCCTGGCCGTAAAGGGGAATGGATTTGCCCTCACGGCCGGCGGCATCGTCCAAAAACGCCTTGCCTGCGAGATACGCATCGACGACGCCTCGAAACTCCTTCCCGGTGCGACAGGAAGCCTTTTCGCAAAGGGATGGGGCAGGTGGCTCAAAGACGAACCCGCCGGCGCCCTGACGGCACGGGGAAGGAACATATCCTATGCCAACCTCAGGGTCTCATCCCTCAATGCGTCCATGCAAATGCCCGACGGAGACAAAGGTGACATTGCTGTCGACATCACGGGCCGGGACATATCCTACGGCATCCTCCGGGCAAGCACATTCAGCCTGGCGGTGAGCGGCAAGACCGGCGGCCACAGGATCGTCCTCAACGCGGCATACGACAAGGACACGATAGACGCCCTCGCACAGGGGAAATACGCCGATGGTGCCTGGCAGGGCACGATCCTGAAGATCTCCGGGACACAGGACCCCTTCGGCAGATTTGACCTGGCCGGGCCGGCAACGGTCAATGTCTCAAAAAAACGGGTGGGCCTTTCACCCTTCATCCTGACGAGCCCAGCCGGTGAAAAGGTCGACATGAGCGCCGACATCACCCTTGAACCCATGGTCGGTTTTGCGGCCGCAAAATGGCAGCAGCTCAACCTCGCACGGGCGGGCGGGCTGATGGGGCGATCAAAACTTCAAGGCCGGACATCGGGGGAAACCCGGGCACAATGGCTCAGCGGCGGGCGTCTTGCCCTCTCGGGCGACATCAGCGGGTCGGGAGCATTCTCGCAGGGGTCGATGATGGTGAAGGCCGGCAGCGTCAATGGAAAATTGAACTGGGACAGATCGGGGCTCAGTGCGTCCCTCGACATGGATCTCGGCAATGAAGGACGGGTGAACACCCGCGTGTCTTCGAAACAGCCCGCGGCCTTTTCCGTGCCCGGCCAGGGGTCATTTCAGGCAGTCTGGAAGGGCCTCAATATGAATATGCTCCAACCGATGCTCCCCGATACCGTCCGTCTCAAGGGGCGCCTGTCCGGTGAAGTGAAGGGCGGTTTCCTGCCCGGCAACCGCTTCGAACTTGCGGGACAGACAGGTATTTCCGACGGCTCCTTCTCCTGGCGCGGCGACCAGGGCGAGATCACGGCACCCATCAGGGAGACCGCCATTGATTGGGCATGGAAGGATACGTCCCTCAAGGGAACGGCGAATCTCAGGCTTGCGCAGTATGGCCATGCAAAGGCCGTATTTCAGGTCCCGCTTGGGGCACGGTTTCCGGTCACGATCAACAGCGGCTCCCCGGCAACGGTGTCGATACAGGGCGCAATGAGCGAGAAAGGCCTGCTTGCCGCATTATTCCCGGGACTTGCCCGGGAAACCAGCGGGCAGGTGGATTTTGACCTCACGGGAAACGGTACCTTTGCAGATCCCCGGATCAACGGCAGGCTGAACCTCAAGGGGGCGAGCGCATACCTGCCTCCAGCGGGCATACATCTCAAGGATGCCAGTGCCGATGTTCAGTTCGACAACAACCGGATAGTCCTGTCCTCCTTCCTTGTCCGCTCCGGGGCGGGCCATATCAGCGGTACCGGGGTTGCTGTGCACGACAGGGGGAAGATCAGGAACTTCGAGGCAATCTTGAAAGGTGAGCGGTTCGAGGCCGTCGGTCTTCCCGAACTCCGGGCGTCGGTCAACCCCGACCTCACATTCAGCGGTGACGCAAAGAAGGTGTCGGTGAGGGGCTCGGTCCTCATACCTCAAGCCCTCATCCGCGAAGAGCAGAAGGAAACCCTCATCAAGCCGAGTCTCGATGTCATCGTGGAAGGCAGGGAGAAAGAACCTGAACGCTCCCTTCCCTTAGCGGTCGATATGACGGTCGCGGTCACCCTCGGCGATGAGGTGCTCGTGAAGGCATACGGTATCGACACGCGTCTTGCCGGCAGGATCAATATCACCATGACGGGCCTCGACGACGTCAGGGCAAGCGGCAACATTTCGACCGTAAAGGGCAGGTTTGATGCCTACGGCGTCAAGCTTGACATCAAGAGGGGACGGATCGCCTTCGGCGGAGGCCCGGTGAACCGGGCAACCCTCGACATCCTGGCGCTTCGGACGGTAAGCGATGTGTCTGCCGGAGTCCTCGTCACGGGAACCCCGGCATCACCGATCGTTAATCTCTATTCCGAACCTCCCATGCCGGACAGGGACATCCTGAGCTACATTGTTCTCGGCAGACCGGGGGGCACCGCAGGACAGAGCGACACCGCCCTTCTGGCCAGGGCCGCAGGCGGTCTTCTCACGGGAGGAAAGTCCTCCGCCATCAAGAAACAATTGGGTCTCGACGTTCTCGACGTCGAATCTGCGGACGGCGACATTTCAAAGTCCATCGTCAAGGTCGGCAAATACCTCTCGCCGAAACTCTTCATCAGCTATGGCCGTTCGATATACACGGGAGAGAACATTTTCGGCATCCGGTACAGTCTCACGAAACGGGTGGACGTGGAAAGCACAATGGGCAACCAGAGCGGCGCCGCCATTTACTACAGGATAGAATTTAATTGAGGGCAGGTGCGGCGGGGAGGTTCTGTTCAGGGCTGTTTCTTCCTGGTGACCGCTTTTCTCGCGGGCTTCTTTGCCGCCAATGTCTCGACCTTCTCCGACAGCCCCGTGAGCTGCCTCGAGAGACGATCGGCCACGATCACCTGTACATCGTTGGCAACCATGGACTTGAGCATTTCAAGCTTCTGGTTCGCCTCTTCAAGGCGCTGTTTTGAATCCTGGACCGCTTTGTCCTTAACGAACAGAACGATCTGTCCCGCGAGAGCCTCAATGCTCTCTCTCAGTTCGATGAACTCTGCAACGCTTGCCATCTTTACTCCCTTTGTGTTGGACCGCCGGCACTCTATCGGAAGGTCAAGGTTACCTTATTCCCTATCGGCCGATTCCACGATTCTGCTGAAAGTTAAGATCAAAAACGGCCGCCGTAATAGTATACAACTTTCTCAGGAATTATGAAAGACCCAAAAGACAGATCGGGAGGCCGTCCAATTTTTCAATTGCTCAGGATATTCATTGAACGCTGGAACTCCGGGAACCCTGAACCTTCTTCTCATGTGTGCAGCCGTCCCATAGTTCCTGGGGGAGTATGATGCTCTGTGTCCCGGGGATATCGAATACCTTTGCCCCGGTGTTGAGATCGATCCCGGCCTCCAGGTAGGCCCGGTACGCCAGTTGACTGCAATAAAAGGCGTCTGACCTGGAGGAGTTGAAGAAATTGAGGTTATAGGGTTTGCCGAGCTCGGCCTGCCTGAGGCAATATGCCGCCACATCCTCACGCGCACGATCCGATCCCGGCGCCGCGGCCGCGCCCGCGCCAAGAGGATATGCCACTCCGTAGAACCTGTCCGCAAAAGGGCCCCGCTCGCGCCTCATCCTTTTTTCGTCCCACACGCCGCCCTCCACTTCGAAGACAACAACCCTGCCTCTTGCCCCTGCCTCGACACACCTGCCCCGGGGACCGACGTATATGAGAATGTGATCCACCTCGCCGGGAATGAGCTTGCCTATGAAACGCCAGAACTGACCCGTGATGTCAGTTTCTCCGCCATCCGTGGTACAGATAAGATCTCCCGTCTCGACCGTCAGCCCCTCGATCTCATAGCTGTAAACCATATCAAGCAGTATAACAGAAAGACCTTCTAGGTTCTACGTTCTCCTAAAGGAACGGTCTTTTGAGGTTGACATGGCCGGGATTTAATCCTATAAATGCGTGTTATAAAGGTATCCCGCTGATGAAGGTCATTCTTAATTGCCTGCCTCCCGCGCGCGTCGACACCCCGTCGGCGGCACTATCCATTCTGAAGGCGCACCTCGTGCAGCACGGTGTCGAGACCGAGGTGCTCTACTGGAATATCCTTCTCGACGGGCTCTTACCGTCTTTCGAAAGGAACACCGACGCCATACATTTCGAACTGTTGCCCTTCCTTTATCTCATCGCCGGGGAGCATGGCGACGACATTGCGCAAAGCAAGGCGAACGCCTGGATGAAATCGCAGCTTCCCATGCACGACATCCTCAACGACAACAGCGATTATCTCGCAGGTACAGGAAAGGTCCTCGACAAGACGATGGAAGACCGGCTTTTACGCTATTCCCAAGGCGAGCCTTTGCTCTTCGGGATATCCTGCAAATATGAGCAATGGATCCCCGGCATCGTGCTCGCGGGGTATGTAAAACGCTTCTTCCCCGATTCAAGGATCGTCATCGGGGGTTTGCGCAATCGCGACAGGGCCATTGCCGTCATGAAGACATGCGGTCTCTTCGACTTTGCCGTCTGGGGCGAAGGCGAATACCCGCTCCTTGAACTGAGCCGCTTTCTCGACGGCGGGTCCGGCCGGCTTGACGGCATTCCCCGGCTTGTTTTTCGCGAGGACGGCTCCCTGCTAACGTCGGGCAGCGAGACGGGAGAGTTCTACGACATGAACAGCGGGACCTTCGCCGACCATGATGACTATTTCGCCTGCCTTCAGGCGCGCGGCAGAGGCGACGCCGCCGTTATCCTGCCCCTTGAATCGACAAGGGGATGCACCTGGAATGCCTGCAGGTTCTGCGTCTATTCCGATGGCTGCAGGAACCGGAAGAAGGACCCCGCCGTATTGAGGGAGGAGATCCACCGTCTCCTCGACAGGTACGATACCCCCTACTTCGCCTTCATGGACAACGACATCGTGGCCAACGATCACGGACGGCTGGAGACAATGCTCGATGACCTCATATCCATCAGAAACCGCAGAGAGGTTCATTTCATCGCTGAAGTGATCCATAAAGGTTTCACCAGGGAGATCATGGAGAAGCTTCCGCGGGCCGGCTTCGGAAGGGTCCATTTCGGCTACGAATCGCTGTCGGACCGCCTCCTCGCAAAAATGAACAAGAGAACGAGCTTTTCCGACAATATATTCTTCGTGAAGTTCGCACGGAAATTCGGCATAAAACTTCCCTCGGCAAACATCATATGCGGCGTGCCGGGAGAGGAGGATATCGACATTCTCGAATGCATCGACAATCTCCACTTTCTCAGGTTCTATTTCGACAGGGATCTCTTCCGCCACAACATCATCCCCCTCAGGCTGGCCGATCATTCCGAATTCCACGATATGGTCCCTGCAGAGGAACTCGTCAAATTCGATGGGAGCGAGATCTTCCATCTCCTGCCCGCAGAAATGAAAAAGGGCGTCGACCGGTTCTCCCTCTTCGACTTCTCCGCCCCGCCGAACGCACTCTGGGAGGTCTTTGCCCAACTGAACGATTTCTATTACAGCCATGCTTACAGCTACAGCATCCACCGTGAAGAGGAACACATTATCTACAGGGAGTTCTTCGATGCGGAGCCCGTCGTGGAGCTTGCGCTCGATGACGCGGCCTATCGCATACTCAGGGAGACGAACACGGGCATCCCTGACGTGAACGACCTGCTTCGGTCCTTGAGGGAGCATGACCGCGCAATGGATGAGGCATTCGTCCTTGCCGCCCTCAGCGGCCTCAAGGAGAAACACCTCGTCTACTTCAATGAGGCCTGCGGACCGATCATCTCAGTTATCGACACCGATATCTGAGTGCAGGTAGAAATGCCTGATGGGTCCGTTGAGCACAAAAACGACCGCCAGAACCGTATATACCACGAAGATGACAAAGAAGAGCATGAACACGTTCTTGTTTAAAAGGTCGATGACAACCCCGCCAATGGCGAAAGAAAGAGGCGCAAGGGCCCCGTTGATGGAATCCAGGGTGCCGAAGACCCTGCCTCTTAGTTTCTCGGGTATTATCTTTTGCTTCAGCGAGGTGTTGATGAGGCGCGATACGGCCATGCAGCCGGAAAGCAGGGAAAAGAACAGGAATACGAGAATGACGTTCCTCGCGAAGGAGACCAGGAAGAACACGGCGGCCTCGATGAAGAAGAGCGAGCATATCACCACATAGTTCTGCTTGCTCGTGGTCCTCAGGGAACCGAAGACGAAATATGCGACGATGGAACTGAGGGTGAGTATGCTCAGCAGGTACCCGTAATAGGAGCCTTTCAGTCTCATCACGTCCTCTATGAGGAAGGGCAGCGCAAGCATTACCATCGGGAAGAACAGGTTCGAGAGGGTGTAGACGATCGTCTGGTTTCTCAGGCCCTTGTTCCTCCAGATGAAGAGAAAACCTTCCTTCGTGTCCCTGGCAAAGCCCTCATAGGAAAAAGACGGCCTGCTCCGGCGCCTGCCGTCGCTTACCGACATGAACCCCGTCGCCACGGCGGCGCAAAGGTAGGAGACGGCATTTACCAGGAAGGCCAGTGCGCCTCCCAGGACGGTAAAGAATATTCCACCCAGCGCATTGCCGATCATTGCCAGCACCCCGCCGGCTCCCTGAAACAGAGAATTGCCCTTTTGGACCTTCTCCCTGGGCAGCACCGAAGGGATAATGGAATTAAGCGCGGCATTGAAGGCAGAATCGACGATGCCCATGCAGGCCGTCACGAGGAAGACCGCATAGACGGGGAAGGGAAAGGGACCCAGCATGGTCAGACCGGCGAACCGGTCGAGACTGACGATGAACAGGATCAGCATGAGCACCGAGCGAACGAGATAGCTCCACAGGATCACCATCTTCCTGTTCGCCCTGTCGACAAAGGTACCGGCAAGGGGCCCAATGATGACCCAGGGCAAGAATGCCAGGAACTCGACTGCGCCAAGTACAGTGGCGGAGCCGGTCAATTGCTTAAGGTAGAGAACGAGAACAACGGAATACAACGTGCCGCCAAGGAGAGCGACACATTGGCCGGCGATCATGAGGGTAAAATTTCTGTTGAACAATCTATCGGAAGGCGGCGTCATCTTCTCCTGGAGGCCCCGGGCCCGATCCAGCTGGATTTGTGTTTATCCTTTAGCTTCGAACTTGGAACATGGAAACCGCAGCAGCACTACCCGTTACGTCGTCCGTGTACCGCACGACCTCGGGACATCCGCGGGGTAGGCCTGTTTGTGCTCGATGAACCTTTTCGCGATGAGTTCGGCTATCTCCCGGTTCTCGTCCATCATGCGGCGCAGCGTGACCTGAGCACTACAAAAAGACTCCATGAAATTCGTGTCCGTAACCGGCGAGAGCGCGCAGTATTCGCCGCATATGGGCAGGGCCTCGCATTCCGGGCATTTCCTGTCATAATAGGAATGCGAGGTCTCGCATAGCGCAATCGCTCGCCGGGCCCCTTTAAGGGGTGTGAGGTCTCTTGCTGCTGCCATGGGACCCGTTATGCCGGGAAAGAAGCTGCAGGGATATATATAACCGTCGGCGGCCACGTATGCCGAAATGACCCCGGCCCTGCACTGCTGCGGCCGGGGTGCGGTCTTGTATCTGCTCCCGCAGATGACGTTGTTATGGTAAAAGAGGAACTTGTTCAGGACGACATTGTCCCGTGTGCTGAAGTCAAGCTGCGACGCCAGAAAGGCCGCTTGAAACTCAGCCTCGGCCCTCAAGGCCGGCGGTATCCGGGACACCTGATGACCCCTTCCCTCACTCGAGACATAATTGATGCGATAGAAGCGTATCCCGTGCCTGTTGAAGAATTCGATGCTCGAGGGCAGGGCCTTCAAGGATTCCACGGTCCCCACCACGAGCACCGTGACAGGAAATCCTTTCTCGAACAATGTGACGATGTTGTCGCGGCGTCTTCTTGAGAGCAGTTTCGGGTCGTCGAGTTCCCCGTCGTAATGAACGGAGAAATGCACGCCCTGGTCCTTGAAGAGGTCAACGATCTCCGGTCTCAGGATCGAGATATTGGTCTGAACGGAATACTCCAGTTTCTTTCCCGACCTCTGGAGATACCCGTCCATGATGTCGAAGAACGTTCGATACCAATCGACAGGGACGAGCATCGGCTCGCCTCCGGAAAACACCATCCCCATCTCCGTCTCACTCATCTCCAGCAATTCTATCAGGGTCCGGGCGGTCTCATGGGGGTCCACCACCCCGCCAGCATCACCCTGAGATGAGGAGACGTTGCAGGCATCCTGAAAACAATAATCACAGGAAAGGTTGCATGACGTGATGAGTTGGAACGTGACGCTGTTAAGATCAGTGAAAAAAGAATGATGTGAGGTCATGACGGAGTACCTGACGGTCCCTGCGCAATAAAATACACCATCATTTGACCATACGGCGAATGACGAATGACTTCACCGGCGATGGACCAGCGCGCCGCGATGGTTTCTCGGAAGGCATCACGGCGGGGGCGAACCGCCCCTTACTTGTTGGGGCAGTAATTAGCGTAGATATTGCAGCATCCCTCCAGGGCGGATTCCGGGGACGCCGGGACAGGCTTGCGCAGCGTGCTCAACATGTCGCCCACTGCCTCCCTCGATGCGCTGAGGTCCCTGGCCACATACTGGTCTGCTATCTTTTCGGGAACATCATAGATGCGGCCACTCTTGTTGATCAATAGCATAATGTCCTCCTAGTAGTTTCTGGCACAAGACTAAGCTAACGGTCCCGCTCTGTCAACACATTTGTACATTAGCGCTCTTGATCCTTCATGGTCAAGGATATCCGTTTGCGTGCAAGATCGACGGAAAGCACCGTCACCATCACCTGCTGATGGACCTTCACCACGTCGGCGGCATTCTTTACGAACCGGTTCGCGAGCTGGCTCACGTGGACAAGACCATCCTGGTGGACACCGATGTCCACAAAGGCGCCAAAGGCCGTGATGTTTGTAACGATGCCGGGAAGCTTCATACCCGGCCGCAGGTCCTCCATCTTCTCTATGCCCTCGGCGAAGGCGAAGGCGTGAAATTCCTCCCTCGGATCCCTCCCCGGGCGCGCAAGCTCGGCCATAATGTCGCTGAGGGTCGGCAGGCCCGCCTTTTCCGTAACATAGCGGTTAAGGTCGATCCTCTTCCTGAGCCCTTCGTCGGCCGTGAGGTCCGCGACGGAGCACCCGGCGTCGTTTGCCATGGCCTCGACGACGGGGTAGCTCTCGGGATGAACGGCGCTTGCGTCGAGAGGGTTTGATGACCCGCGTACCCGCAGAAAGCCTGCCGACTGCTCAAAGGCCTTCGGTCCCAGTCTCGGGACCTTCTTCAGGTCCGATCTCGAATGGAAGGGACCGTTTTCATCCCGGTATGACACGATGGCCCTGGCGAGGGACGGGCCGAGGCCCGACACGTATCCGAGAAGATGGGGGCTTGCCGTATTGATCTCCACCCCAACGGCATTGACGCAGCTCATGACCACGTCGTCGAGGGCCTTTTTCAACGCGAACTGATCCACATCGTGTTGATACTGCCCCACACCGACCGATTTCGGATCGATCTTGACGAGCTCCGCCAGAGGATCCATGAGACGCCTTCCTATGGAGACGGCTCCCCGTACGGTGACGTCCTCATCGGGAAATTCTTCACGGGCGGCCTGCGATGCCGAATAGATGGATGCCCCGCTCTCGTTGACGCTGATGATCGTTGCCTGCCCTGCAAGCCCCAGTCCCTTCAGGAAGGACTCCGTTTCCCTGCCCGCCGTCCCGTTTCCCACTGCTATGGCCTCAACCTGATACTCGGCACAGAGACCGACGACCTTGCGGCCGGCCTCATCGGCCTGCCCCTTCGATGTATGGGGATAGATGGTGTCCCGGTGAAGAAACTTTCCCTGCCTGTCGAGGCACACCACCTTGCATCCCGTCCTGAACCCGGGATCGATGGCAAGGACGTTCTTCTGGCCCAGAGGAGGGGCAAGGAGAAGCTGGCGGAGATTCTCTGAAAAGACCTTGATCGCCTCTCTGTCGGCGCGTTCCTTCATGGCCATGCGGACCTCCGTCTCCATGGAAGGGAAAAGGAGCCTCCGGTAACTGTCCTCAAGGGCCATGAGCACCTGCTGCGGCGCGGGCACCCCTGCATTGACAAAGCGCGTCTTCAACGATTCCAGGGCCTCTTCATCACAGCCTGTGATGCGGAGCATCAGGAAACCTTCCTTCTCTCCGCGCCTCATGGCGAGCACACGGTGTGAAGGGGCGTTCTTCACGGGTTCCTGCCACTCGTAGTAATCCCTGTACTTGACTGCCTCTTCCTCTTTCCCGGAAACGACTTTGGACGTAAAGACCGCCTTTGCGAGAAGGAGGTCCCTGAGCGCGGCCCGTGCCGCCGCATCTTCGCTTATCCACTCGGCAATGATGTCCCGCGCACCCGCAAGGGCGTCTTCGACGGACTCGACACCCTTTTCGGCATCGACAAACACGGCCGCCTCCTGGATCGGATCGAGGCCGGTAAGGTCCGTCCCGGCGCTCCTGAACAGTTTCTGAGCAAGAGGTTCCAAACCTCTTTCCCTGGCGATGGTGGCCCTCGTCCTGCGCTTGGGACGGAAGGGCAGATAGAGGTCCTCGAGGATCGCAAGCGTCTCGGCCGCCTCGAGTTCCTTTTTGAGGTCCTCCGAAAGCAGCCCCCGCTCCTCCAGCGATTGGAGGATCGCCTCCCTGCGTTTGTCCAGTTCGGCCAGTTGTTCCAGTCGGTCCCGTATTGCGCCGATAATCACTTCATCAAGTGACCCGGTGGCCTCTTTCCGGTACCGGGCGATAAAGGGAACCGTCGCACCCTCGCCGAGGAGTGCCGCCGTCGCTGTTACCCTTCCCGGGGGTATACCCAGTTCCCCTGCGATCTTTTCCCTGTGGTCCATATTCACGCGCATATCTCCATCATCGTCGTTCAAGTCAACAGAGACTTACTATACCCGAAGCCGCAGGGAAAGTGAAGACCAATGCCCCGGTCATCGGCCCCGTGCAAAAGATATTTCGCCCCGTCCACAGGCCTTCAGGGCCGGAAAAAAAGTTGACACTCCATACTCTCCCTGATAACCTTGAGTAAAAAGGCAGAAGGAGGCTTTTATGAGGTCTGAGGGCAGAGTTGCACGTGTTACGGAAGTCATCGCGGGGTCTCCCAAGAGTTTTGAAGACGCCATGTTAATAGGGTTCAGACGAGCTTCCAAGACTTTACGGGGCATTACCGGCCTGCGAGTGAAGGAACAGCGCGCCAGGGTCGAAGATGGAAAGATAATAGAATTCCGCGTCACCTTGGAGGTCATCTTTATTCTGGAAAGCTGATAAAATACCGTAAAGCGTGAAGAGTAAGGCGTAAGGTGCTGCATCTTACGCTTTCTTTTTACGAAGCCTGCTCCAGGCTCTCTGTTCCAGGTTCAGAGAGCCTTTCCTTATTATTCCTGAACGTTGAGCATAGAGCACTCTTCACGCCTTGTGCCGCGAGGCAGCGCCCCCAGCAGAACGGCTCCCGCGATGTTGAGGATTCCGCAGAAGAAAAAGAGCGTTTCGTATCCCCATCGTGCCAGGATGATCCCCCCCATGAGAGGCCCCACGAAGAAACCCACCTGCATCATCACCAGAGCGAGGTTCATGTTGAGTCCTCTGAACCTCGCCTCCGATATGTCGAAGAGAAGCGCCATCATGAGTGGTATCGCCACTCCCCAGAGCACCCCGAAAATGATGGAAAGGGCCAGCAATTCCGCCTCCACATGAACAAGATGTACAAGGAGATGGGAGACGGCCAGCATGACCATGCACACGGCACAGACCCGGGCCTTGTTCACCCTGTCCAGATAACGGCTTCCTGCGAGCCTGATCACGATCATTGCTATCGTGGCGGCGGTAAAGAAAAAACCGGGGTTCCCTATCCCTCTCCCGCTCCCGAAATCCCGCAGAAAATAGAACAGTATCGTGTAGGAACTGTAAAAGAGAACGTTCACGACGAGAAGCATCGCTACGGGCACGTCCTTCAGGTTCTCTGCAAGACCACCGAAACCCACGCTTTTCTGGAAGCCGGGATCCCCATGGGGCACCGACCGGACAAAGGCCAGAGGGATAACGAGAAGGGCCGTCAAACCGGCCGCCACCGTGACTACGGACATGAAATCCCGGGGACCTTCCGCAAGGCACACCACAAGGGGTGGTACGAGGGCATAGGGAACGAGTCTCACGATCGAAATGATCCCTATGGCCTCGCCGCTCCTCGCCGGGGGAATATGCCCGGCAAAAAGGGTCATCATCCCTGCCACGGCGATAACAAAACCTCCCCCGTGCATGATCCGCACGAAGGCTATGGTGGCCGTGGTCATGGCGAAATTGTAGCAGACCAGGGCTGCCGCCATGATGCAGATGCCCGCGGCGACCGCTTTCTTTGCATTCCTCATATTCAGGTAAGGGCTGAGCAGGGGCTGCAGGATAATTCCCGTTATTGCGTCGGAGCCGAGGAGAAACCCATACCACCGGGGATCGATGTTGAGAGACATCAGGTAGGCATGGAATTGAAAGAAAAGAGCCATCATTGCCGAAGCACAGGCAAGAACGATGCTGAGGATGATAAACTCCCTGGTGAACATGCCGGGTCCGGGCGCCTGCGTCATCAGTCTTTCCGTGCGCCTTCAAGGCGCATAAGCAGATTGCCGGTCACGCGCCTTCGATACTCCTCCGACGCACGGACATCGCTTATGGGACAAACCTCTTCCCGGGCAATGGCCGCCGCCCTGGCCAGCACATCCTTCGTCATGGGGTTTCCGGCAAGGCAGTCATCGAGGGCCCGCGAGGTGAAAACCGTCGGGGCGACGCTTCCAAAAGCACATCGTGCCTTTGCGGCGGTCCCGTCGGCGCCGATGCTGGCGGCAAAGGCCAGGGAGGCAACGCTGATAGCCATTGCCTTTCGCTGTCCCACCTTCTCGAAATGATGGAAGTTGAAGCCATGGTCCTTTCCTATTACGACGGCGCAGAGGACCTCGCCCGACCTGAGTTCCGTCCGGCCGGGGCCGGAAATGAAGCAGTCGATGGGCATCCGCCGCTCCCCCCGCGGGGAGCGCAGTTCCACTTCGGCGCCAAGGATATAGAGCGCAGGCAGCGTGTCACCCGCAGGCGACGCCGTGCAGATGTTGCCGCCAATGGTCCCCATGTTCCGCACCGCCGGGGCTCCTATGTGCCGCGCGGCTTTCCCGAGAACGGGGAAGACGTCTCCGATGAGACTGCTTGATATCAGTTCACCATGCGTTGTGGCCGCTCCTATGCGCACCTCACCCGAAGATTCATCGATACCCCTCAGTTCACCCACCCCTTCAAGACAAACCAAAGGACTTTCAGTTCCTTGAGGAGATGAACGCACCATGAGATCCGTGCCGCCCGCGAAAAGCCTCGCCGAAGGCTCATCGGACATTATCCGGAAGACCGCGCTGAGCGATGACGGCAGGTAGACCTTAGCCACGGGAGCCGCTCCTCCGCATGTTCTTTGCCGCGTCTTCGATGGCGTCGACGATCTTCTGATACCCCGTGCACCGGCAGATGTTGCCGCTCATTGCCTGACGGATCTCCTCCCTCGTCGGCTGCGGGTTTGCCTTCAGGAACCCCACCGCTGTGATCACCATACCGGGTGTACAAAACCCGCATTGCACAGCCCCAAGTTCCACGAAAGAGCGCTGGACGGGGTGGAGTTCGCCTCCCGCCGCGATTCCCTCTATGGTGACGACCTTTTTCCCTTCCAGTTGTGCCGCCGTCATGAGACAGGACAGTTTTACCACACCGTCGATGAGGACGGAGCAGGCCCCGCACTCGCCCTCGCCGCACCCCTCCTTTGTGCCCGCAAGACCAAGGTCTTCCCGCAGCACATCGACGGCCCTCCTGGCAGGGTCTGTCTCGACTGCAACGGGAGAATCGTTGAGAATAAAGGATATCTTCTGTTTCACCCTCTCTCTCCTTCTTCGACAAGGGCGGACAGCACCCTCTCGGGCGTAAGCGGCGACGTCATTATCCTCACCCCGCAAGCGTCGTGGAAGGCGTTGGCAATGGCAGGCAGGCAACCGCTGATGACCACCTCGCCGATCCCTTTCATCCCGAACGGGCCCGTCGTCTCATCGGGCTCGACGGCAATGGAGACCATGTCGGGGACGTCGACGGAGGTGGGCACGATATAGGTGGCCAGGTCGCCCGTCTCGTGCCTGCCCTCCTTCACGATGTAATCTTCCGTGAGGGCCCAGCCGATGCCCTGTGCGATGGAACCCTGGACCTGCTGATCATACACGGAGCGGTTCAATACCTTGCCCGCGTCGGTGACGGCCACGTAATCGACGACGTCTATCCTGCCCGTCAGCGTATCCACCTCGATGCGGGCAAGATGTGCGCCATAGGAAAAGAGAACATGAGCGCCAAGATACATGATATCCAGGGTGCTCTCGTCGTAAGGAGCCCGGAAATAGCCCTTGCAGGACCGACCGCCGACATCGATGAGGGCGGCCACGTCACGAAGAGCGATCTCACGAGCGGACCCTTTGACCCTTGCCATGCCCGGAAGCAGCTCGACTGCGTCGATGCCCTCGGCTCCAAGGGACCCGGCGGCAACCCGAAGGATGGTCTCCCTGAGAGCTCCCGCCGCCTCTATGACGGCATTGCCAAAGGTGTACGTCGTGCGGCTGGCCGAGGAGGAACCCGAGGGAAGACCGTGGTCGGTATCGGGCTGGATGAGTTCCATCGTTACCGGGTCCTGGTTCAGGATCTCCGCCGCTATCCTGAGGTAGGTACCGCCATTACCCTGCCCCATATCGGTGACGCCCGAATAAAGCCGGATCGTCCCGTCCTCTTTCAATTCCACCCTTGCGTTCGCCTGGTCGGGGACCAACGCCGGGTAACCTATCGCATGGGCCATGCAGCCGATGCCGCAGCCGCGCTTTTTCCATCTCGGGGCCGACGCCTTCCACGCCTCACGGTCTTTCCACAGCGGGTGCTCCGCGAGCCTTTCGATACATTCGGGGAACCCCGCCGAGTGCCTGAGTTCCACACCCACGCAGTTCCTGTCACCGGTCCGCAGGGCATTGATGCGGCGCACCTCGATAGGATCCATGGAGAGCTTTTCGGCAACCATGGTAACGACCTGCTCCATGCCTGCCATCGACTGCGGCACCCCAAAGCCGCGGAAAGGACCGCCCAGTGCGTTGTTCGTGTACGCGCAATACCCCTCGATGCGAACGTTGGGGATCCGGTATGCCGATCCCGCATGCTCCACGCCCATCGCCATGATCTCGCCCGTAAGTCCCGCATAGGGGCCGGCATCGAAGTAGAGCCTGCAGGAAAGTGCCTGGAATGTGCCGTCCTTTTTCGCACCAAGGCGATAGTACGCCTTCGCGGGGAGTCTCTTCACCCCGGCAAGAAAGCTCTCCCTCCTGTCCCACCACATCTTGACGGGCAGACCCCCTGAGTTGAGCGCCCCAAGGCCGAGAAGGCACTGTACCGTAATGCCGTCCTTCCCCCCGAATGCCCCGCCGAGATAAGGGGCAACGACACGCACCCTATCCGCGTCGAGCCCCAAAGCCAGGGCCATCTCTTGCCTGTCACGGTAGGGGGTCTGAGTCGACGCCGTAACAACGAGCACTCCGCCGTCATCGATATAGGCCCACCCCGCCTCCGTCTCGAGATAGGCGTGCTCCTGGCGCGAGGTCTCGAAGACACCCTCGGCTATGACATCGCAATCGCGAAACGCCGCGGCCGGGTCACCGCGCCTGACCTCTATAGCCCTCATGAGATTCCCCTCGTCATTGTCTTCGTGGATCCTGGGCGTTCCCTCTTTCAGGGCCTCTTCAGCGTCAAAGATACCCGGCAGAGGGTCGTAGTCGAAAGTGATGAGTTCGAGGGCCTCGGAAAGCGCCTCTGTGCTCCGGGCGAGGACGAGGGCGACGGGGTCGCCGGCGTGGCGGATGACCGTGTCGACGAGAACCGGCTGATGGTTCCTGACGATGCCCAGTCTGTTCGACCCGCCGACGTCACGGAAGGTCAGCACGCGAACAACACCGGGAAGCGCCGCGGCGCGTGAACCGTGAACGGCAAGAAGACGGGCGTGAGGCACGAGCGCCCTTTTTGCAGCGGCCCACAGGAATTCCCCGGGGTACTCGTCAACGGAATATTTTACGCTCCCCGTGACCTTCGAAAAGGCATCGAGGCGGGGTCCGTCAAGAAAATGTCCGGCCCTTTCCTTCACAGGGCTTCCCTCTCGGAGAGGATCTCGCCGAGGCCGCGGACAAAGTCCTCCATTGCCTCGTGGACCCCGATGCTCACCCGGATCCAGTTGGGGAAACGAAAACCCGTCATGGTCCGGATCATGACCCCTTTTGTCATGAGCCGCCGGTAAACGAGCGTATCGCTCATGGGAAGTCTGACCATGACATAACATCCTTCCCCTGTATGCGTCTCGACGCCGAGACCCGCAAGCTCCCCGAGCAGGTAGGCCTTCTCGGCATTCACATGCCCTCTTGTCCTCGCCACATGCTCCTCGTCGCCGATGGCGGCAAGCGCCGCCTCCTGCGCCAGGCCGTTCACCGAATAGACGATGCATGTCCGCCTGATGACGTCCACCACGTCGCGGCTTCCGGCAAGGTACCCGATGCGAAGGCCCGCAAGACCGTACATCTTGGAAAAGGTCCGGAAGGTCACAAGGTTGGGATATTCCTTAAGCAGTTTCATCGCGTCAGGGTAGTCGGGAGCCTCGACGAATTCGCAGTACGCCTCGTCAACAACGACGATCTGCCTGCCGGCGATGGTGTCGAGAAACCGCCTGAGCCTCGATTCGTCCCAGTAGGTGCCCGTGGGGTTGTTGGGGTTGCACACGAAGAGCACCTTTGTCCTGTCGTCTATGCGGGCGAGCATCCCTTCGTCATCGAAACCGAAATCCCTGAGCGGCACCAGTCTCGCCTCGAACCCGGAGAATTCCGCCACCCATTCATACACGGCAAAGGTCTTGTCGGCGGTCACGATATTGTCCCCTTCCTGGCAGAAGGCCTTTATGACAAATGCAATGGCCTCGTTGGCACCGTTGCCGAAAATTATCTGGTCAGGGTCGAGGCCGAACTTTTCCGCCAGTTTAACGCGCAGGTAATAGGCGTCCCCGCTGGGATAGATGCTTGCCCTTTTGGGAGAAAACCCGGCGATGATGCGTGCCGAACCTTCGGGAGGACCGAGGGGGTTCTCGTTGTTGTTGAGACGCCAGAGACGGTCCACTTTATAAAGCTTCATGAGCTCGGGGTCGGGCCGTGAAGGGATATAGGCCTCGAACTTCTTGATATATTCAGGGACGAGCTTATTGAGAGGGACATCGAACATGGGCCCGCCTAACCTTTCAGGGTAAACAGGACGCAGTCGGCTTTTCCGCGGTAGGGAATAACGATGGCGGGCACAAAGCCGTTCGCTTCGATGACGGGATACAGCCGCGCCTGCCAGCCGTGACCGAGGTCGATCCTCATGAGGATATTGGCTATCCCCTCGGCCTTGAGCACGCTGATGTGCCGCGCCAGGTTCTCGCGGGCATCGGCGCCGTCCCACAGCGGTACGATGACCACGAGGTCCTGATTGTGCTGGAAGCTCGCGCCGAAGACGGAATGCAGGTTCTGCCTCTCGCCCTCGTAGCGGACGGCGACGATCTCACGGGGAAGGAAATGCCTCCTGTATTGCGTCTGAAGGAACTCCTCCATGCCGGGGTGGCAATATACCCTGCATCCCGGGTCTTCCCTGAGCTGGCGAAAAAGAAAACGCCAGGGACTGCTCTGCCCCTCATGGACGAACTCGATGGTGCCCAGGCTCTCGAAATAACCGGCGGGAAGGTCCGCCGTAGGGTACCTGTTCATGAGACATACTGCCTCAGACCTCGCAACGGCGGAAATAAGTCCGGCAATGAGCCTCTCGGCCAGGTCCGCCCTCCCCTCCTTAACGAAGACGTAGGGCCCGTAGCACTCAACCATGGAGCCCCCCGACTGGCGCCATATCATACCGCCCGCCGTTCTCCCCTTTCTGTCGGTGGCTGTCAGCGCCCTGTATTCGCCGCTTTCGACCATATCGACAACCTTGCCGGGACAGCGGAAGTCCTGGGGATAGACGAACAGGTCATATCCGCTGACGATGGACCGGACAAGGACCCTCAGGTCCTCGACCCCGGGAGTGCCCGGGGGGAGGCCGTCGTTCTCGGGAACCTCATCGCTTTCCCACGGTTCTGCCGCCGGATATGTCTTTTCCTTTATCAGGACAAACCCGGTTCCCTCCATGGCGTTGTGGAATATGGACATCCTGTCCACGGAACGTGATGCGATGAGCAGGCCCATTTCGTTGAACCCCTCCTCATCAGGGGAAACATCCGCCGTGAGATTGAATGCCCGGGGATCGAAATCGATCCCCTCGAAGACAAACCGCAGAAGGGCGTAGTAGAAACCGTTCTCCATGGTTAAAGTGACGGGTCTCGGCTCCTTTGTCATTCTGCAGAGGTAGGCGAACAACTCTTCCGAGGCGAGGGTCAGCTTGAGCAGGTCCTTATCTTCCAATCCAAATATCCGGGACGATGATTCGGTGAAGGAAAGGACGAGAGGGAGGAACTTCATGTCCGTTCCAAGGGAAAGCACGATGTCCGTTTTCCTGTCCTGCATTGCCACCCCCGACGGCTTTTTATTAATTGGTTGTCTTGCGACGGCCTTATGGTTTATATCAGGAATACGTTTTTCCTGCAACACCCTTGTCCACGTTAACCAATGTCCCGCAGGGCATCCTTCTTGTTCGCTGCCGACCATCCCGGTTTCCCCTTTCCCGTCAATTCTGCTACAATGAGGCCAATGACAATACCTTTCCTCCCCATGACACCAGAGGAAGTCCAAAAAAAGGGCTGGGACGGTCTCGACGTCATCCTCGTGACCGGCGACGCATACGTGGACCATTCTTCCTACGGCGCCGCCGTCATCGGTCGCGTTCTCGAGGCAACGGGACTCAACGTCGGCATCATAGCCCAACCGGACTTCACGAGCGCCCGGGATTTCAAGCGACTCGGAAGGCCGCGCCTTTTCTTCGGGATAACAGCCGGCAACATGGATTCCATGGTCGCCAACTATACGGCACACAAGCGCCCGCGGCCAAGCGACAATTATTCGCCAGGGGGGAGACCGGGGCTGCGACCCGACCATGCGGCGATCGTCTACGCCAACAGGGCCCGCGAAGCATTCAAGGACGTTCCCATCGTGCTTGGCGGCATAGAGGCAAGCCTGCGACGGTTTGCGCACTATGACTGGTGGAAGGACGAGGTTCGGCGGTCCATTCTCCTCGACAGCCGGGCAGACATCCTCGTATATGGCATGGGTGAAGCCCAGGTGGTCGAGATCGCGCGGCGGATCGCGGCGGGCGAGACGCTCCACGGGATCAGGGGGACGGCCGTAATAGCCGGTTCCAGGTTCCAGGTTCCAGGTTCCAGGCCGGAGGAGGTGCTGAATCCTTTCCCTGATAATGTCGAATGCGGGGGATGGGAAATGCTTGAGATCCCATCTTATGAGGAGGTCAGGGATGATCCTGACAGGTTCAATGAGGCCTTCCGGGTCATTGTGGAGAACCAGGACCCTTTCAGGGGAAGAACGCTGACGCAGAAGCATGCCAACCGCTACGTCATCCAGTATCCCCCCGCCATCCCGCCCGAGACGAAAAGCCTCGACACTATCTACGAGTTTCCCTATGCACGCGGCTGGCATCCTTCCTATGACAGGGCGGGCGGCGTCCCCGGTTTCGAGACGGTGCGCTTCTCCCTCATCTCCCACCGGGGCTGTCCCGGCGAGTGTTCATTCTGCGGCCTTTCTCTCCACCAGGGAAGAATAGTCTCGTCGCGAAGCGAATCCTCGATATTGAAGGAAGCGGAGGCGCTCACGAGGAAAAGGGATTTTCGGGGCACCATAACGGATGTGGGCGGCCCGACCGCCAACCTCTACGGCGCGGTCTGCGGCAGATGGTATGGGTCGGGTGCCTGCAATACCCGCCACTGCCTCACACCTTCGCCCTGCAAGAGCCTCAAACCGGGATACGAAAGGGGCCTCTCCCTCTACGGCAGGCTCCGCACCCTGCCGGGCGTCAGGCATGTATTCATCGAAAGCGGCTTCCGCCATGATCTTCTTGTCGACCAGAAGGCCCGGGACTACTTCGAAAAGATCTGCAAGGACCATGTGAGCGGCCGGATGAAGGTGGCACCGGAACATTGCTCGCAAAGGGTCCTCGATATCATGAACAAACCCGCCTTTTCCGTGTACGAGCAATTCTGTGCCCTCTACCGGTCGATATGCAAAAGCCTGGGAAAAGACCAATACCTGGTAAACTACTTCATCAGTTCCCACCCCGGCGGTACCCTCGAAGATTCTCTCTCCCTCGCGTTGAAACTCGGCGAACTGGGGATCCATCCCGAGCAGATACAGGATTTCATGCCCCTGCCAATGACCCTTTCCGGCACCATCTATCATACAGAAAAGGATCCTTTCACAGGGAAAAGCGTCTACGTCCCCAAAACCTTCCGTGAGCGAAAGATGCACCGCGCCCTGATCCAGTACAAGAACCCGAAGAACACCCCCCTTGTCAGGGAGGCCCTGAAACTCCTCAAAAAAGAACACCTCCTTCACAAGCTTCTTCCGGGGAAAAGGCTTCTGAAGAACAATGACCAATGACCAACTTCCAATAACCTTTTATTCGGTCCCCTTTCGTTGTATGATAGCAAAAAGTAGAGGATCTCAGGGGGATCGCGGCTTTGATGACACAGAATGTTGTCCTTTGGCACAGATACACATGTCTTGCGGTGGTTCTTTTCATGGCGGGTGCGTTATTCTTCCCCTTCCCCGTCGAAGCCGCGCGGCGCAAATCGCTCTGCACGGGAAAGGATGTCCGGGGCATCACATTTGAAGAATTCTGGGCAAAAGGCCGCGAGGAAGGAACGAAGTGGGCAGGCTACAGATTGCGGGTGCGAAGGATCATCTCCGTACCCGTAGTGGGCTTTGACGGACGCAGCGGGCGGGCGCCGGTATGGGAGGCCCAGATCGTGCGTTGCGACAAGAGCCTGGCGACGGTCGACGAGGAAGAAATAGGCCCCAGGGCTTGCAGGGGGCGATCCGTCACGATCCGCATGGTAGAGGCTGGTGTAAAGGGGGCGGATGCGGGGATCCATGTTTCAAAGGAGATACATTTCCGTGGGTTTTCCATCCCCGAGGAGAGAATAGTCATCAGTCCGCAGCGCGCCGAGGAGATAGCCAACACGCACAGGCAATACCAGCCGGCCGAGACCGACAGCTACAGTTACGAACTCAGGTATGACCAGCGAAACGACAGGCCCATCTGGGTCATCAAGAGAACCTGCGGCTACAGGGGAAAATCAGAAGGCCGCTGCCAGTCCGGCGACCACTGGATAGTCAAGGTAGACGCGGAATCGGGAGAAGTCAGGAAGTGACGGCTCCATGGTTCCATGGTTCAATTGCTTGAAACGACACAGGAACCCTCCGCGAGAAACAATGACTTTTGGACCATTGAACCCCCGGAAAGGACAGACATGGTAATAACCTTATCGCCTATCACTGCCGATGATCGCCTGGCCGTCATGGAGATATTCAACTATTATATTGAGAATACCTTTGCGGCTTATCCGGAGGTTCCGCTTCCTGATGATTTCCTCGATATGCTTCTCATTATGAGCAACGGGTACCCAACGGTTGCCGCCAGGACCGAGGAGGGCGTCGTGGCCGGCTTTGGGCTCCTGCGGCCCTACAATCCCCTGCCTGCTTTCTTTAAGACCGCCGAGATCACCTATTTTCTCAAACCTGAATTCATGGGTCAGGGTATCGGCAAAGCGATTCTTGATTATCTCCTCGATATGGGAAAGGAGAAAGGGATCCATTCGATCCTTGCAAACGTCTCATCCCTTAATGAACAAAGCATCCAATTTCACGCAAAGAACGGCTTTTCCGAATGCGGCCGCTTGAGGGAAGTTGGCCAGAAGAAAGGGCGGGTCTTCGACGTGGTCTATTTTCAAAAATTGATATAGTAAAGACAATCACCAATGACCAAGATGGAGCGGGGGGTCTTGTGCCCGGACATTGGTCATTATTTCTCTATATTGGTCGTTGGAATTTCGTGATTGGAAATTATCTTCCCACCTGGCTATTATCTCTTTATCCCTGCACTACCATCATTTCGATAAGATGAGGCCCCTCCTCACTCATGGCCCTCTTCATCTCCCGTGCCAGGCCGGCGGCGTCCGCCACTCGGGTTGCGGGGACGCCAAGGCCCGTGGAAAGGGAGGTCCAGTCTATGGCGGGACCGTCGATGTCAACGAGGCGGCGGCTAACCTCCGTGAGGTCCACGAGACCCGCCCGCTCCAGTTCCATGCCAATGATGCGGTATCCTCCGTTGTTGCACAGGAGGGTCGTAATATTCAGGCCTTCCCGCGCCATCGTCCAGAGGGCCTGAACGGTATACATGGCGCTGCCGTCCGCCTGGATGTTGATGATGGGCCGCCCTGGCGCGGCGAGCGCCGCTCCGGCGGCACAGGGCATTCCGTAGCCGATGGCCCCTCCCGCGATGGTCATGAAGCCGTGGGGGGCACATCCATGGGAAATGGGGTAGTAAGGGAAGGAGGTCGTAAGCCCCTCGTCGACAACGATCCCATCCTCGGGCTGCAAAGCGGCTATGACGGAGGAGACTATATCAGGAGTGAGCCGGCCGGAAGGAAGGGAAGGTCTTTTTCCCTTCCCGGCGTCACCGGTGCCGACGGCGGACCTCTTTGCCCTGCCAACGGAATCGGCGAGGCACTCGAGCAGTGCGTTCATGTCCTGCCCGGGGCTGTGCACGGCTATCTTCAGGACCGCCTCGGGGATGACATAACTGGGGATACCCTCGTATCCGAAGAAAGTGACGGGGTCCGGAGCACCTGCAAGGACCACCGTATCGTATCTCGCCATCAGCTCCATTGCGGCCTCCGGGAAATAGGGGATCCTCGTGACCGACGGCAGCGGGCCCCCGCGATCCATGTAACCGGGAAAACTGTTCGCCAGAAGATCGCAGCCCGTTGCGGCACGGATACGCGCCGCCATCATCAGGCCCTTTTTGCGCAGTGCCCGGCCCCCCAGTATCATTGCGGTTCTCTTGCCCCTGCGCAGGCCCTTTGCGGCCCGGCTGACCGCTTCGGTGTCGATGGGTTCGGAGAACGGGGACGCTTTCACAATGGGAATACCGGTGCAATCGGCCCACTGATGGTCGTTGGGGATGATAAGGCTCGCTATCTGCCCTCGGGCGCTCGCCGCTATCACCGCCGCCGTGTCCCGGGAAAGGCTTCGGGGACTCCTGCACGTCCTTTTCCACCCCGAAACGGCCCCCGCCATCGCATTGATGTCCATATTGAGGGGCGGGTCCGCATCACGGTGCCACGATGCGTGCTCCCCGATGATGTTCACGACCGGCGCCTTTGCCCGTCGCGCGTTGTGAAGGCACGCTATCCCGTTGGCGAAACCGGGGCCCAGGTGGAGGAGCGCCATCGCCGGCCTGTCCAGCACCCGCCCGTAGCCGTCGGCGGCCCCCGTGCATACCCCTTCGAAAAGACCGAGGACGGCCTTTATCCCGGGCTCACCGTCAAGGGCCGCAACAAGGGGTATCTCCGTTGTCCCCGCGTTGGCGAAGCAGATATCGATACCATTCAGAACCGCCGTCCTCAAGACCAGTTTCGCGCCGTTCATGGGCCTCCCAATGAAGCAGGTTATGTGTCATGGGTAATAGGGAAAAAGTCTAAAGCATTTCTTCCCATAACCCATCACCCATGACCCGTTTTTCATTTCAGTATAATGGAACCCGGAGGTTCTGACAAGGCCTTTGGAGCCTGGCGAGATGTGCTGCGGCCCTTGCGCGATGCGCGACTATTGACTGATCTTTTTATCCCCCCTCGCCCCTGTCATCTTGTTATCCTTGATCAAACAACTTATAATAGAACTGTTTTTAAACGAAAAGGTCATAGGTGATGGGCAAAACCTGACAATACCCATTCGCATTCCCATTACGTATAACCTGTCTTTTTCGAGGCCTCATGTCAGAACAGGAAAAAACCAGAGACGCGCTTCTTGCCGAGATCGAAGAGCTTAAGAGACGCATTGGTGAGCTGGAAACCGCCCAGGCCGAGCACAGGGAGGTTGAAGCGGCCCTGCGCAAAACCGAAGAGAAGTATCGGCGCATCTTCGAGGATGCCATAGAGGGCATCTTTCAGACAAGCGTCGAGGGTCGTTTTCTCAGCGCAAACCCTTCCCTCGCCCGCGTCCACGGGTATGATTCACCCCAGGACCTTATCGATTCCGTCACCGATATCTCCAGCCAGCTCTACGTTGACCGCGCCGACCGCGCCCGGAGCATTGAAAAGATGAACCGGCAGGGTTCGCTCCAGAACTTCGAAACCCGGATGTACGGCAAGGATGGCAGCATTCACTGGATATCCATGAACATACACCCCGTTCGTGACGCCGCCAACAAGATACGTTATTACGAAGGCACCATGCTGGACATCACGGAACGAAAGAAGGCCGAGGCGAGCCTCCAGGAGAGCGAGGAGCGTTACCGGACAGCCATCGAAAACTCCAACGACGCCGTGGCCATCATCCAGGGCAACATCAATCAGTACGTCAACAGGCGCTTCGTGGAGATGTTCGAGTACGATTCGCCCGAGGAGGCCATCGGCAAGCCGGTTCTTCTCATCGTCCATCCCGACGAGATAGCGAAGGTGAGCGAGATCAACCTGCGCCGCCAGAGTGGTGAACCGGTGCCGTCGCGCTACGAGTTCAAGGGTATCACGAAGAGGGGCCGGATACTCTATGTTGAGGTCTCCGCCGCGATCATACCCTATCGCAACGCCACGGTGTACCTCGTCTATCTCAGGGATGTCACCGAACGCAAGGAAGCGGAACAGGCCCTCATAGAATCCCGCAACGCCCTGGAGGGCCTCAACCGGGCCAAGACAAAGGCCGTCAATCACATCTCTCATGAGCTCAAGACACCTCTATCCGTTATCCAGGGAAGCATGAGGCTCATAAAACGAAAGCTTGAACCCACGCCACAATACGGAGCGATACGGGAGCTTGTCGATTCCGTGGAACGCAACCTCCAGAGACTTTTCAACATCTCCCGCGAAACGGACCAGATATTCAGGCTTTCCCAGGAACTCGAGGCTGTAATGCTCGTGGGCGACCTTGACAGGCTGTGGCAGCGGATGGAGAGCCTTTCGGAGGTGCCTTCCGATGTCCGCGCCCACTGGAGCGCTCTGAGAAAATGGGTGGACCAGTATTTCGCGGCAAGCACGCAATTCTTCCAGTCCATCGACCTTTACACCTCCGTCGTTTCCGTCGTGGATCGCATGAAGGGCCGGTTGTCCGGACGCGACCTCGACATCAAGGTGGACGGGGCCAACGATCTCTTCATCTCCATGGACCCCCAGATCCTTAAAGACATCGCCGAAGGCCTTATAAAGAACGCCATCGAGAACACACCTGACGGCGGCTCGATCAGGATCGGTCTCGAACAGAAGGACGACCGCATCGTCCTCAATGTCACCGACACCGGCGTGGGCATTACCGAAGAGAATAAGCGGCATCTCCTCGATGGATTGCATCACGCAAAGGAGACAGACCTTTATTCATCGAAGAGACCTCTTGAGTTCGGCGCAGGAGGAAAAGGACTCGACCTCCTGAGAACGAAATACTATTCCATGCGCTTCGGTTTCGACATCACCTTCGAAAGCAACCGCTGCGTCCACATTCCCACGGACCAGCGCCTGTGCCCGGGAGACATCTCCCAATGCCCCTCCATAAAGAGCAAGGAGGAATGTCTCAGTTCAGGCGGGACAACCTTCAGCGTATCCTTCCCGGTCAGGAAACGTCCGGCCTCCATCGATGAGCCATAGACAGAACCCCCCTTCGAACGAAAGGCCCACCCTGAGCGTCACCGTCACCGATATCGCCATGCCCGGCGATGCCGGGGTGGCAAAGGCCGACGACTTCGTGGTATTCGTTCCCGGCACCATACCCGGCGACAGGGCGGTCATCCGTATCATAAAGAGGGAAAAGCGCTTCGGCTACGGCGAGGTCGTCGCCATCGAAGAACCATCGCCCTGGCGCGTCGAACCGGCGTGCCCCCATTTCGGGGCGTGCGGGGGCTGCACCATCCAGTCCATGGATTACACGAAACAGCTCGAAATGAAGGCCTCCCACCTCAAGGAATCACTGAGAAGGATCGGCCGCCTTGACCTGGCCGAAGACCGGTTCGAAGAGATCACCCCTTCTCCTCAGACATACTTCTACAGGAGCAAGATAGAGCTGTCCTTCGGCTACCATGGAAACAACGTCATTGCGGGAATGCGTGAGAATACGGCACCCGGCGGCTTACGCCCTCCCGGCGTTCTTCCCGTGCCCCGCTGCAGGATCTTCTCTGAAGGCCTGGGGAAGATACTCGCCGTCATCGAGGACCACGTTCATTCCGAAGGGCTTTTTCCCTATGACGAGCGGTCAAAAAGGGGGACCCTGCGGCACCTCGTCCTTCGGGAATCCAAGGCGACGGGGCGGGTAATGGTCATCCTCGAGACGAAAGGCGCCGAGCCCCACGGCATGGATGAACTCTACCGGCGCCTCACCAAAGAGGCTCCGAACGTCTCAAGCCTCTGGAGGGCCGTCAACGACCGCCCCGGGTCCTACATCGATTACGGCCATCTTCGCCACGAAGCCGGGGAGCGTTATATTGAAGAGTCACTGGCGGGCCTTGTCTTTCGTGTCTACCCGGCCTCATTCTTCCAGCCAAACCCGGCGGGGGCCGCCCTGATCTGCGAGCGGGTGGAACGTATTGCCGCGACTTTAAAGGCGGGAAACATTCTCGGCCTTTACTGCGGCATGGCCCCCATGGAGCTCGTGCTCTCCCGGCACACCAGGAACGTCGTGGGCGTGGATTCCCTCAAGGCGAACATAGAGAACGCCCGTGAGAACGCTTTAATGAACGGCATCGTCAATTGCTCCTTTCTTGCGGGAAAGGTCGAGAATATAGTCATGGGCAGGGGTCTGGGAAGACCTGACCTCGTGGTCATAGATCCCCCTAGAAGCGGCGTCAGCCCGCAAGGCACGGGCCTCATCACCACACTTGCCCCGGGAACACTCATATATGTTTCCTGCAACCCGGCCACCCTCGCGCGGGACCTCGGCAGATTCACCGCGGCAGGCTATGCGATCGAGCTCATCGCCCCCTTCGATCTCTTCCCCCACACCTCCCACCTCGAAACATTGACGGTCCTCAAGAGCACGGGGTGAAGTGTTTCATCGCGCCCACGCAACCTGAAACTGTCTTTTTAACCCATTGCTTTTCCTACACATTTCTGTTATAAATTTCGATTGCCTATGCGTGACACCATGGTCAGGGTATGGAACGGTGAAGCAAAAGTCGCAAGATGGCTTCTTTATATACCGCTTGCCTTTTTCTCTTATCTTTACCAGATAGCGCTGATGGCCAGAGAATATATGTACCAGACGGGGATCATGACGACACAGAGCGCTCCGATACCGGTCATCAGCGTGGGTAACATCACCCTCGGCGGGACAGGAAAGACACCCGTCGTCGAAAGACTTTCCCGCAGATTCAAGGATGCGGGCTTCAACCCGGGCATCATCACGCGCGGATACATGAGGAAGAAGAACGGAACCTTTGCCGTTGATATCAAGAATGACTCGGCACAGACGGCAGGCGACGAGGCATACATGCTTGCAAAGAGAACACGAATACCCGTCATCGTTGGCAAGGACCGCTTGAAGGCCATTAAGCGCGGCATCAAGGACCGGCACATCGACATAGCGATCCTCGACGACGGTTTCCAGGTGCGTGACCTGAAGAAGGACGTGGACCTGCTCATACTCAACGGCCGGGAATCATTGAGCAGGCAGGAGTTGTTTCCCCTGGGACCATACCGCGAACCCGTGGCACGGGTAAGGGCGTCGGATACCATACTCGTGAGCAAATCGGAACCGGACAGCGCCACCATCTATTTCATCAGGGGCATTCCCCGGTTCCAGGTGAGGTACAGCCCGGTCCATGTGTACAACGTGCGGAAGAATGTCATCGCCCACTATAACTTCCTGAAGAGCAAAAAGGTCCTCGCCTTTGCCGGACTTGGGGACAACCAATCTTTCTTTCAGCTTCTCAGGCAGATAGGCGCCGACATTGTTCAGGAGACGTCCTTCCCCGACCACCACAGATATACCCCGAAGGACATGAAACGGATGGAGTCCGTGGACAATATCCAGTGTATCGTCACGACGGAAAAGGATGCCGTGAAGCTTCTCGGCATGGAGGTTCCCGATAACCTTTTCTACCTGTCCATCGAGGCACGGATAGAGGATGAGGACACATTGATGGAACTCCTGCTCAAGAAGCTCGGGACCCGCTTCCCGGACCGCATCGCCTGAAGAGGAGATAAAGCGGGTCGAGGAAGAAAGCTCAAAGAACAATCTCGCTCACCTCGACCCCGCAAACACAACGAAGGGCAGCACCTCCCGCCGCGAGACGGGACGGATAAAATAACAAGGAGGAGAGAGCATGTCAGAACAGGTATTCATTTTCGATACGACATTGCGCGACGGCGAACAATCGCCCGGCAATACCATGAACACTCAAGAAAAGCTCAGGGTGGCAAGACAGCTCGAGCTCCTTGGGGTTGATATCATAGAAGCCGGCTTTCCCATCGCCTCCGAGGGCGATTTCGACGCCGTCAGGCAGATAGCCAAACTGGTAAAGAATTGCCAGATCGCAGGTCTCGCCCGCGCCAACGACGAGGACATAGACCGGGCATGGAAGGCCGTAAAAGTGGCGGCCCACCCCCGCATCCACACCTTCATCTCCACGTCGGACATCCACCTCAAGCATCAGTTCAAAAAGACGCGCGAAGAGGTGCTCGAGATCGCCGTGGCCGCCGTCAAAAGGGCGAAGAAATACACGGATAACGTCGAGTTTTCCGCTATGGACGCAACGAGAAGCAACTGGGACTACCTGTGCAAGGTGGTCGCCGAGGTCATCGACGCCGGGGCGACAACGGTCAATATCCCCGATACCGTCGGGTACGCCGTCCCCCACGAATTCGGCGAGCTTATCGCCTACATCAGGAAGAACGTCCCCAATATAGACAGGGCGGTCATCAGCGTCCATTGCCACAACGACCTCGGCCTCGCGACCGCCAATTCCATCGCCGCCATCCACAACGGCGCGCGCCAGGTGGAATGCACGATCAACGGCATAGGCGAGAGGGCGGGCAATGCCTCCCTTGAAGAGATCGCCATGATCCTGCGGACAAGGAAGGCGAACTTCAGCGCCGATACGCGCATCGTCTCCGAAAAGATCTATCCCACGAGCAGGCTCATCACTTCCATCACGGGCGTGCCCGTGCAGCCCAACAAAGCCGTCGTCGGCGCCAACGCCTTCGCTCACGAGTCGGGCATCCACCAGGACGGCCTCCTGAAGGCGAAGCTCACCTACGAGATCATGACCCCCGAATCGGTGGGCATCTCCAAGAGTTCCCTCGTCCTCGGCAAGCATTCCGGCAGGCATGCCTTCCGGGACCGCATCGAGAACCTGGGCTACATCCTCGACGATAAGGAACTGAACCTGGCCTTCAAGCGTTTCAAGGCACTTTCGGACATGAAGAAGAACATTTATGACGAAGATATCGAAATGATCATCATGGACGAGATATACAAGATCGCCGAGAACTGCAAGCTCCTTTACCTGAATGTGAGCTGCGGCAACACAACGATACCGACGGCAACGGTGAAGATGGAGATAAACGGGAACATTGCTCAGGATGTGGACACCGGCGACGGTCCCGTCGACGCGGCCTTCAAGGTCATAAAGAGACTGGTCAAGACGACAAGCAAGCTGGAAAAGTTCTCCGTCAACTCCATCACCCAGGATATGGACGCCCAGGGCGAGGTCTTCGTCAAGCTATCGGAGAAGGGCCTCAGGGCCATAGGAAAAGGGGCGGACACGGACATAATCGTCGCCAGCGCAAAGGCATACATCAACGCGCTGAACCGGCTCGAATACATGAAAACGAAGAAGTGTTAAGGGGAAACGATATGGGAATGACTATTACAGAAAAGATACTCGCAGCGCACGCGGACAAGGATTGGGTTGAGCCCGGCGAGATCGTTGATTGCCGGATAGATCTGGCCATGGCGAACGATATCACGGGCCCGCTCTCCATCGAGGAATTCGAAAAGGTCGGGGCAAAGGCTGTTTTCGACCCCAACAAGGTCGTATTCGTTCTTGATCATTTTACGCCCAACAAAGACATCCTCTCCGCCGAGAACTGCAAGAGGATACGCGAATTCTCGCAGAGATACGGCATCGTCAACTTCTTCGAGGGCGGCGAATGCGGGATAGAGCACGCCCTGCTGCCCGAAAAGGGGCTTGTCGTGGCGGGCGACCTCGTCATAGGCGCCGACAGCCACACCTGCACATACGGGGCGCTTGGCGCTTTTTCCACGGGCATGGGCTCGACGGATGTGACATACGGCATGGTAACGGGCCGCATCTGGCTGAAGGTGCCCGAGAGCATCAAGTTCAACTGCTACGGGAAATGGCGGAAATGGGTCACAGGCAAGGAATTGATCCTTCATATCCTCGGAATGATCGGGGTTGACGGGGCGCTCTACAGCGCCATGGAATACAGCGGTGAGGCCATCTCGGCCCTCTCCATGGATTCCCGTTTCTCCATCGCCAACATGGCCATCGAGGCGGGCGCCAAAAATGGCATCTTTCCTGTCGATGACAAGACGACAGCCTACATGAAGGAACACGCCGCGCGGCCTTACAGGGCCTATGCGGGCGATGGGGATGCGAAATACAGCCAGGTCTACGAGATCGATGTCTCCAGGGTCGGCTTCAGCGTTGCCTGCCCGTCGCTTCCGTCAAACGTGAAGGACGCGGGAGAGCTGGGAAACATCGACATCGACCAGGTCGTCATCGGTTCCTGCACCAACGGCAGGCTCGAAGACCTGGAGATGGCCGCCGCCATTCTCAAGGGGAATAGGGTCAAAAAGGGTATAAGATGCATCATCATTCCGGCGACACCGGCAATATACGGAGAGGCAATGCGCCGGGGATACTTCCAGACATTCCTCGACGCCGGCTGCATCATCTCGCCTCCCACCTGCGGCCCCTGCCTTGGCGGCCATATGGGCATCCTTGCCAGGGGGGAGAGAGCGGTTGCCACAACGAACAGGAACTTTATCGGAAGGATGGGTCATCCACAGAGCGAGGTCTATCTCGCCGGTCCCGCCGTCGCCGCTGCCACGGCGATCAAAGGGAAGATAGCCCGTCCGGAGGAGGTATTATGATACTGAAAGGAAGGATCTGGAAATTCGGCGATAATATCGATACCGATATCATCATCCCTGCGAAATATCTCGCTCACACGGATCCGAAGGTCCTGGGAGAGCACTGCATGGAGCCCCTCGCTCCCAACTTTCCGAAGGAGGTCAAAGCGGGGGACATCATCGTCTCGGGAACCAATTTCGGCTGTGGTTCATCCCGCGAGCACGCCCCCATCGCGATCACGGCGCTGGGGATACCCCTCGTCGTCGCAAAAACCTTCGCCCGGATATTCTACCGCAATGCATTCAACAAGGGTCTCGCGCTCCTGGAAGCGGACATCTGCGAACTTGTTCAGAACGGCGACGAGATCGAGGTCGACATATCGACAGGCATCATCCGCTGCGGCGGGAAAGAGGTAAAAGCCAAATCCATTCCCCCCTTCATGGTGGAACTCATCAACGAGGGCGGATTGATAAACTATCTCAAGAAAAAGTTGGAGGGCTAAATGAAACAGTACAATGTAGCAGTCGTCGGAGCCACCGGCGCAGTCGGAAATGAAATGGTAAAAGTCCTCGAGGAACGGAATTTCCCGGTCAAGAACCTGACGCTTCTCGCTTCCTCGCGGAGCGTGGGCAAGACTATGAGCTTCCATGGCGAAAACGTTAAGGTACAGGAACTGAAGGAAGACTCCTTCAAGGGCATCGACATCGGCCTTTTCTCACCGGGCGGCTCCGTCAGCCTCAAGTTCGCCCCCATAGCGGCTGCAAGCGGATGCGTCGTCATCGATAACACGAGCGCTTTCAGGATGGAAAAGGACATTCCCCTTGTCGTTCCCGAGGTGAACGAGCACGCCATTGCGCAGCACACGAACCGGGGCATCATCGCCAACCCGAACTGCTCGACGATCCAGATGGTCGTCGCATTGAAGCCGCTCCACGACGCGGCAAAGATCAAGAGGATCGTTGTCTCCACCTATCAGGCCGTCTCGGGGACGGGACAGAAGGCCATAAAGGAACTGGAGCAGCAGGTGCTCGCCATATACAACATGAAGAAGGTCGAGAAAAAGGTCTACCCCCATCAGATCGCATTCAACGTCCTGCCCCACATCGACAGCTTTCTCGACACCGGGTACACCAAGGAAGAGATGAAGATGGTCAACGAGACAAAAAAGATCCTGGAAGACGATTCCATCGCGGTTACGGCCACGACGGTGAGGGTCCCCGTCTTCTACGGACACTCTGAATCGGTAAATATCGAGTTCGAGCGCGAAATGACCCCCGATATGGCCCGCAAGCTCCTTAAAAAGGCCCCCGGCGTGAAGGTCATCGACGACCCGGCGAAGAACAAATACCCCCTTGCCATAGACGCCGCTGGAAAAGATGACACCTACGTAGGCCGGATCAGAGCTGACGACACCGTCAAGTACGGCCTCAATATCTGGATAGTGGCAGACAACATCAGGAAGGGCGCCGCCCTGAATGCAGTCCAGATAGCGGAAGCGCTTGTAAAGAAATACCTGTAATTAAGGTAAGGGGTGATCCCATCGCAACCGATGAATCCCGGCGGGACCTGACATTTCAGGTCCCGCTGTCAGAAGTCTACAAGTTCAGTAAACCGGAGAAGCTCCGCGACCTCATGGAAGCTCACAGGGGAGCTCAGCCGAAACATGCCGCCATGTCCGTGGTCAAAAGGTTCATTATAAGCACAATTGGCATGTTCTGTCTCATGCTCGGTTTGACAGGACTGCTCGGCTCCAACCCCGACATATTCAGTGTCGTCTGGATCATTCTCGGCCTGGCCATCGTTTGGTTCTTTCTCGCCAAGCCGGAGATGGACAAAAGAAGGTCGGCAGCCAGCCCCAAAACCCACAGGGACCCCGAGGTATCTTTGATATTCAACCCGAAGAGGATCCTGATACGCTCACCCGACGACAAGGTCGAGAGGGATTGGCAGGAGCTTATCGAATACAAGAAGACAAAGAAGGGGGTCCATCTCTACTTCCTCGACGGCACCGCGATCTGGCTTCCCGAGAATGTCTTCTACGACAAAGATGAAATGAGGGAACTCATCCAACTCCTGCAGAGCAAGGTTCCGGGTCCCACGTTCCCCGTTTCAGGCTCCTCAACCTGAAACCTGAAAACGCCCTTACCTTTTCGGCGGCCTTGAGGTTTCCAGGCTCGCTATTTCTTCCTCAATGTCGTTTATGGTGAGACGCATCCGCGTGATGGAATTGATGCGGTCCCGGATGAAGGGGTCGTCACAGGAAATGACCTTACCGCAGGTAAACTGGTCATAGACGTATTCGCCTATCTCGCCGTTCGCCTTCTGGATGGAACGCTGAAGCTTCGTGACGTCGAGATATTTCCTCTTGCCGATCATCGCCTGCTTCTCCACGTTGAAGGCAATGTCCTGGGCGGTCTCTTTCAGCGTTTTCAGCCCTTCCTCTGTCCTTTTCTTGATATCGTCCATAAGTGCCATGGCACCTCCTTTTTATAAGAGTCACCTTTATAAGAGTCACCCTAATTCTGCGCTCTTTCCCTTCAAAGGTCAAAGGATCTCGGTCTCGAAAGTCCATTCGTTTTTCCTGGATTCCTGCCTTCCCAGGAATGATGGGATAGAAAAACCCTTCCGACCTCCGAAACCCTGAGCCCTGAAACTGTCTTTCAGTAGAGGAACATCGGTTTGCCCAGGGTGTCGCGGACCTTTGGACGATATGTGTCCACATCGTACAGGGCCGTCACGTCGACCTGTTTCTTTGCCGCAACGACCATGTCCAGGGGGACGGTGGTGTATACTGCCTGCTGGAGTGCCACCATGCGGCCCCTGTGGCCCAACGCTATCTGGTCGAGGGCGAGGCTGCCGTAGGAGACGGCCACCATGCGGTCGAGTGAATCGGGCGCGCCGGAGCGCATCATGTAGGCGAGCTGCTGATAGATCACATTGATCCCCGAGCGCTGCTTTATCTCCTGGGAAACAAGGTAGCCAACACCGCCGAGTTTCTTGTGACCGTAGGCGTCTTCAATGCCCGTTTCCGTTACCGTTCCCCCCAGCGTATGGGCACCCTCGGAGATGGTCATGATCGCGTAGTTGGAGGGGTTCCTGGACCGGTCGTTCATGAGAAAGCCGATCAGCCTCTCCACATCGAAGGGCACCTCGGATATGACGGCCCTGTCGACATCGGCAAGATAGGCGGCAATAAGCGAGGTTTCTCCGGAATTCCGGCCGAAGAGTTCAACGACACAGATCCGCTCATGGGAACCCGTTGTGGTGCGCAAGGCGTTGATGGCATCGACGGAGCGCGTGACAGCCGTCGAGAAACCGATGCAGAAATCGGTGCCGAACACGTCATTGTCCATGGTCTTCGGGATGGCCACGATCTGAACGCCCTCCTTGTCCAGCCGGACCGCATAGCTCAAGGTGTCATCGCCCCCTATGGGAATGATGGCATCTATGGCAAGGAATTCAAGAACCTTGAGGATATGTCTCGTGCAGTCGAGCCTCCCTCCTGTGGACGGGATGCGGTCGCTTTCATCTACAAAGGAAGGCACGTCCTCTGGGTTCACATTGCCAGGGTTGGTGCGCGACGTATGAAGGATCGTCCCGCCGGTGCGGTCGATCGTCCGCACCTTGTCGAGACTCAGCGGCATGACGAAGCGCTCCATCGTTTCCGCGTTGCCAGGATCGATGTCGAGAAGACCCATCCATCCCCTGCGAATGCCAACCACTTCGATGTCATTGGAGGCGGCACGGGCCACAACAGCCTTTATGGCCACGTTAAGACCGGGAACGTCCCCGCCCCCGGTCAGCACAGCGACCCTTTTCCTTCTCCCCATCACAACACCTCCCGTCCCCATCGGGGGACGCGTTTTCTATAATGTTCTCTATAGTCGCGAATGAAGGGATTGTCAAGGAAGCGCCAGAAAATGCCTGATCGCAACGGGAAGAATGCAGACACGACCTGAACTTCGGGTTTAGAAGTTCAGGTCATTGATATTGTTACATCTTTATGCTACATTAAAGACTGGTTGCAATCGAATGAATATCCGTGAAAGACTGGAAGAACGGGAAGAGCATATCCTGTCGCCTTATGCGCAGAAGAGTGTTGCTACGCGCGGAAGGGTGAGGGAGGAACCGGAATGCGATATCCGGACCGCATTCCAGCATGACAGGGACAGGATAACCCACAGCAAGTCTTTCCGGAGGCTCAAGGCCAAGACGCAGGTCTTCCTTTCGCCCACGGGAGACCACTACCGGACACGGCTGACGCACACTCTCGAGGTATCGCAGATCGCGCGGACCATTGGACGGGCGCTTGCCCTCAACGAGGACCTCGTGGAGGCCATCGCCCTTGCCCATGACCTGGGTCACACGCCCTTCGGCCATTCAGGCGAAGATGTCCTCAATACCCTCTATCCCGGCGGCTTCCGGCACTACGAACAAAGCTTGAGGGTTGTGGATATCCTCGAGAAGGACGGAGCGGGGCTTAACCTGACGATCGAGGTCCGCGACGGCGTCCTGAAGCACTCCAAGGGGAAAGGCGATATCATCGTCCGGGACGACGACGAAAAACCCCTGACAAAAGAGGCGGAGGTGGTCCGTATCGCCGACATCATCGGGTACTTGAATCACGACATTGACGACGCCATACGGGGCAATGTCATCAGCGAAGATGACATTCCGGGACATCTCAGGGACCATCTCGGGTACACCGTGTCCGACCGTATCGACACCATGGTCCGCGGCGTCATCTGGAGCACACTGGGCAACGGGAGGATGGAGCTGGAGTGCGGGAGGGACCTGGAGGCCCGTATGGTGGAGATGCGCACTTTCCTCTACGCCCGGGTCTATGAAAGCCCCATTGTGCACGCCGATTTCATCAAGTGTTCCAGGATCATCGAAGACCTTTACGGGTATTTTCTCAAGCACTCCGCCGCATTCCTCAAGGAAACGGGGCGGGACGATTTCTACGACGATCCGGCCGTCTGCGTCCGCGACTTTATTGCGGGCATGACAGACCGCTATGCCTTCAGTCTTTTTGAAAAGCTCTTCCTGCCCATGCCCTGGAGCATTCCGGTATAGGAAGACACGAACAAAACGAATAACGACCATCAAGCACGCATTGATAGGTACACACGGAAAGGGAGCTCATAATGATGGATAAGGTTTACGACCCCCACAGCATCGAAAGGAAGTGGTACGCCGACTGGCTGGATAAGGGGTACTTCACGGCAAAGAACGATTCCGGAGAAGGGTATTTCTCCATGGTCATTCCCCCGCCCAACGTTACGGGGTCGCTTCACATGGGCCATGCCCTCAATAATACATTACAGGACATCGTGACGCGCTACTTCCGCATGTGCGGGGTCAACGCCCTGTGGCTTCCCGGGACCGATCATGCGGGGATAGCCACTCAGAATGTTGTCGAGCGTGAGCTCGCAAAGGAAGGCACGGACCGGGAGACCCTGGGCAGGGAAAAGTTCATCGACCGTGTGTGGCAATGGAAGAAACAGTCCGGCGGCACCATCATCGAACAGCTCAAGAGGCTGGGCGCATCATGCGACTGGTCACGGGAGCGGTTCACCATGGACGAAGGGCTCACGCGCGCCGTCCGGGAGGTCTTCGTCAGGCTTTACAACGAGGGGCTCATCTACCGGGACAATTATATAATCAACTGGTGTCCCCGGTGCAAAACAGCCCTTTCCGACCTCGAGGCGGAGCATGAAGATACCCAGGGATCGCTTTACTACATCCACTACCCCCTCGCACAGGGCGAAGGCTACCTCACCGTCGCCACCACGAGACCCGAGACGATGCTCGGTGACACCGCTGTAGCCGTCAACCCCGATGACCCCCGGTACGGCAGGTACGTCGGGCAGTACGTCATCCTCCCTATAGTCAACAAGAAGATCCCCATCATCGGTGACAGCTACGTCGATGTCGAGTTCGGTACGGGCGCGCTGAAGGTCACACCCGCCCACGACCTCAATGACTTCGAGATCATGAAGAGGCACAACCTCGAACTTATCAAGGTCATCGATGAAGACGGCAACATGAACGAGAACACCCTCCACTACCAGGGAACGGACCGTTTCGAATGCCGCGGGAAGATCGTCGAGGAACTCAACGAAAAAGGGTTTCTCGAAAAGATCGAGCCCTACGCCATGGGCGTCGGCAAGTGCTACCGATGCAAGACCGTCGTTGAACCCGCCCTCTCGCTCCAGTGGTTCCTGAGGATGAAACCGCTTGCCGAACCCGCCATTGCGGCAGTCCGTGAACATCGGGTCCGCATCATTCCGGAGATGTGGGAGAAGGTATACTTCGAATGGATGGAGAACATACGGGACTGGTGCATCTCCCGCCAGATCTGGTGGGGCCACCGGATACCGGTCTGGTACTGCACCGTCTGCAATGAGATCATCGTCTCCGTCGACGACCCGTCGGAGTGCCCGAAATGCGGCGGCGCCCTGCGACAGGAATCGGATGTCCTCGATACCTGGTTTTCCTCGGGACTCTGGCCCTTCAGCACCCTCGGGTGGCCCCTCAACACAGATGACCTCAAGACGTTCTATCCCACGTCGCTTCTCATAACCGGTTTCGACATACTCTTCTTCTGGGTTGCCAGAATGATCATGATGGGCCTCAAGTTCATGGGGGACGTGCCTTTCCGTGACGTGTACATTCACGCCCTCGTCCGCGATGCGGACGGCAAGAAGATGAGCAAGTCCAAGGGCAACGTCATCGATCCCCTGATCATCATCGATGAATATGGAACGGACGCGTTCCGCTTCACGCTGACGATGCTGGCAGCGCAGGGCCGGGACGTCCTTCTGTCCCAGGAACGTATCGAGGGGTGCCGGAATTTCGTCAACAAGGTATGGAATGCCTCGAAATTATCTCTGTCCTTCACCGGAGAGGAAAAACCCGTCCACACCGGGAAGGGCTCGTCCTTTCTTCCTGACCGGTGGATCCGCTCCCGTACCCAGAGGGTGATCACCGAGGTCCGCGAGAGCATCAACGGGTATCGCTTCAACGAAGCCGCCAATTCACTGTACGGTTTTGTCTGGCATGAATACTGTGACTGGTACCTGGAGCTCATCAAGCCGAATCTTTACGGCAAGGTGGACCGCTTCGACACGGGCGCCACCAGGGCGGTCGTCTACAATACCCTTCAGGATATCCTGAAGCTTCTTCATCCCATCATGCCCTTTGTCACCGAGGAGATCTACCAGCGCCTTCCGGGCAGGGAGATCCCGAGCATCATGATAGCGCCATTCCCCGCCGTTGACGAGGCACAAATAGATGACGAAAGCGAAAAGATGATGGAGACCATCATGGGTATTGTGGACGTCATCCGCAACATCCGCGGCGAAACGGGGATAGCGCCCAACATCCGCATAGAGGCGGTGATCAGGGCGGGAGCCGACGAGCCCCTCCTGCGGGAGTATGAGTATTACATAAAGGAACTCGGCAAGGTGGAGAATCTCACCTTCATCGACGGCAGGGGACCGGACCATTCAGCTGTGGGCGTCTACAAGGACATCGAGGTCTTTGTGCCCCTTAAAGACCTCATCGATGTCGCAAAGGAACTGGGAAGGATCGAAAAAGAACTTGCCAGGATCACAGAAGATAGTGAAAAATTGATGAAGAAGCTGGGCAACGAGGCATTTCGCCAGAAGGCTCCGGCGGAGGTGATCGCCAAGAACGAGGTCCAGCACAGGGAGCTTTCCGCAAAAAAGGAAAAGCTCGTGCTGAGCAGAAAGGTGCTGGAAAACCTTTCGAGGTAATTGATGCCCTTAAATTTTTCAATCATCGAGTCCTTCATAGCCGAGCATGAGGCCGACATGAAGAACAAGGCCATGATCCGTCAGGACCGGTACCGCATTCTCTCGGAGCTGGGAACGGCGCTGCAGACCGTGCTAAAGGATTACGAGGTCTTCGAGACCGAGCTGAACGCCCTCGTCATGGAGATCATCAACAACACCACCTCCTATGAAACCCTCATGGAATGCCATGAGCGCGCCGTAGCCGGGGTGGAGAACTTTTTCCTCGAAGAGGACACCATAGTCGACGTCCATGATCTCTTCCGACTTATCCGGGACAGGATAGCCGTCAGGGTGCTCGAGCTTGTCGAAAGGGAGATGGTTGACGAAGGTCTCGGTAAACCTCCGGCCGATTACGTCTGGGCCGGTCTGGGAAGCGAGGGCCGCGACGAACAGACGATGGTCACCGACCAGGACAACCTGCTTGTCTATGCCGAAGGTGATGATGATTTCGCCTCGGTGGAGCTCAGAAGGCGCTGTGCCGAGATATCCGCGAGCGACGGCCCCTCCATTTTGCCCGACGACCTTGACCCCAGGATGCTTGTTGACGGATACTTCCAGATCTTTGCACAGAAGGCCTCCGACAGGCTCCATCAGGTCGGTTTTGAGAAGTGCAAGGGGGGCGTTATGCCCGTGAATGCACGCTGGAGAGGCTCCATAAAAGATTGGAAGAAGAGGATAGATGAACGCATCACTTTCGGCAGGGGCATCCTGGAACCATTGGACATCATCATTCTCACCGACGCCCGGCTGGTGAACGGCAGCAAGGTGATCCTTACAGAGCTTATGGATTATTTCTTCTCCATGCTCATCAACAACAAGCACATCATGAAGGAATTCATCCAGTCGGCCGTCCTGATGCCCAGCGCACTGACCTTTTTCGGCGGGTTCAAGGTCGAGAAGGAAGGTGAGAACAAGGACAAGTTCAACATCAAGGTCCTCGGTTGGTCGCCGCTCATCCTATCCGTCCGGATGCTCTCGCTTTCAAACGGGATATTCGAGACAAACACGCTCAAACGGATCGGGATACTGAGGCAGCGCAATATCATCAGGAAAGAGATGGAGCTTTCGCTGACGGACGCTTATTTCACCTTCGTCCGCTACCGGATAATCAACCAGATCAACTATCGTGACGAGAGCGGGAGGAGTTCGAACTTCCTCCGGCCCGACATGCTCGGTCCTGATGAACAGGAGAGACTGCGCAGGGCCATGAAGGCCGTTGAAACCTTTCAAAAATTCATACAGGAGACGCTGCTCTTCGGAGAGGCAGTATAAGGGGGTACTTATGAAAGTTGTGGAGCTGATGAACAAGGACGTGGTAACCTGTCATCCAACGGAAAAACTGAATATCATAATCAACAAGTTCGAACTGTTCAATATTGCGGGGATGCCCGTCGTCGACAAGGGCAGACTCGTCGGCATCGTTTGCCAGAGCGATATCCTCAAGGGTATCAAGATGGGGACAATGGGTGAGCTTTCAGTGGCCGACGTGATGACTGCGGATGTCGTAACCGTGCCGCCCACGGAATCGGCCGTACTGGTGGCAAAGATCATGGTGGAAAAACAGATCAACAGGGTCCCCATCATCGAGAACGAAAAGGTGGTCGGTATCGTCACGCGCGGCGACATCATCAAGGCCGTGGCGGAGTGTGGATAAGACAGTTTCGGGTTTCACGTTTCAGGCCTTCAGGATGTTGAAGCCGGCAGGCAAAACCTGAGGTGCACAAGAAAGGGTTTCAGATATTTCAAGAAATGTACTTGTAATGACACATAAAGGTTAAGGGTTCGTTCTGGTTTTTCATCGGAACCTGAAACCTGAGAAGGGGCAAACATGAAGATAACCAGTCAGACCGTTGAATATGTGGCGCATCTTGCAAGGCTTGATCTGAAGCCCGATGAGATCGACGCATATACGCGGCAGATAGACCGCATCCTGGAGTACATGGATTCGCTGAATTCCCTCGATACTGACAGCGTGGAGCCCACGAGCCATCCCGTTCCCGTCGGATGCGTCATGCGGGAGGACGTCGAGAGGAATTCCTTCACCGCGGAGGAATCGGCAGGCAACGCCCCGGCGCGCATCGACACCTTCTTCAAGGTGCCGCCGGTAATAGAAGTGGAAGAATGAAGATAATGACCCTGGTTGTTGGTCATTCCTGACACATAGGAGATCAAACGTGGACAACATAGTCGACCTAACGATAGTGCAGTTAAGGGAGATGCTGAAGAAGAAAGAGATCAGTTCCGTGGAGCTGACCCGGTATTATCTTGACCGCATAAAGAGATATGACGGGGAGATCCTTGCCTATCTGAGGACAACCGAAGCGTACGCCATGGAGATGGCCAGAGAGGCCGACGAGAGGATCGGGCGGGGGGAAGATGCTCCGCTTCTGGGGATTCCGATGGGCATGAAGGACATCCTCTGCACGAAGGGCATCGAAACCACCTGTGCTTCCAACATCCTGAAGGGCTTCGTGCCCCCCTATGACGCGACGGTCATCAGGAAATTGAAAGAGGCCGGTTTCGTTCACCTTGGCAGGCTCAACATGGACGAATTCGCCATGGGGTCGTCCACGGAAAACTCCGCCTTCCAGACAACGAAAAATCCCTGGGACACGACACGCATCCCGGGCGGTTCGAGCGGCGGGTCCGCTGCAGCCGTTGCCTCCGGGCTTTGCGTCTCGGCTCTCGGCACCGACACGGGAGGTTCCATCCGCCAGCCGGCCGCCCTTTGCGGTATTGTCGGAATGAAACCCACCTACGGCCGGGTTTCCCGCTACGGCCTCATCGCTTTTGCCTCCTCGCTTGACCAGATCGGTCCCCTTTCGCGTACGGTGAGCGATTGCGCCACCATGCTCGGCGTCATAGCCGGACACGACCCCATGGATTCAACGTCCATTCCCGAACCCGTCCCGGATTACCACTCCTTCCTTGGAAGAGACATTAAAGGCCTCAAGATAGGAATACCCGCCGAGTATTCTGTCGAAGGCATGGAAGGGGACGTCAAAAAGGCCTGCGACGACAACCTCCAGGTCCTCAAGGACCAGGGCGCGACACTTGTCGACGTATCGCTTCCTCACACACGCCATGCCGTTGCCGCCTACTACATCATATGCACCGCCGAGGCCTCTTCAAACCTTGCGCGCTATGATGGGGTCAAATACGGCCTCCGCGAAGAGGGTAAGGACATCATCGACATGTACAAGAAGACACGTGTCAAAGGTTTTGGCCAGGAGGTAAAACGGAGGATCATTCTCGGAACCTACGTCCTCTCCTCCGGCTACTATGACGCATACTACCGCAAGGCTGGTAAGGTACGCACGCTTATCAGGCGCGACTTTGACGAGGCATTCAGGTCCTGCGACCTCATCGTCACCCCCGTGGCTCCGACAACGGCGTTCAAGGCGGGCGAACGTCTGGAAGACCCCCTCACCATGTACCTTTCGGACATCTTCACCATACCCGTAAACCTGGCAGGCCTCCCCGGCATCTCCATCCCCGGCGGCTTCGACTCCAAAGGCCTCCCCATAGGCCTCCAGATCATAGGCAAACCCCTGGATGAAGGCCGAATGCTCCAGGCGGCATATGTGTTCGAGTCCGTGAAGAAGGTGAGGACAATACCGGAGAAGTATAATGACCAATGACCAAATTGCAGTGACCAGACGCATGACAGGAGCCAATTTACCAATGATCAAACCCGGAAGACTCTTTTTCTCCTTTCCTGGTCATTGGTCATTCAGGATCCCGGGGACTTTTTGCCATGCTTGATCCGAGAGGGTTCTTAAGGGCACTCAAGAACATGGGTGTGGATGAGTATGTTTCTGCCGAAAAGCAAGGACCCACCCTTGCTGAGCTTAAGAAGACCGTGATGGCCTGCGAGAGATGCGAACTGGCGAAGACGCGCAAGAGCGTTGTTTTCGGGGAAGGTAGTCCGAGGGCGGATATCGTCTTTGTCGGCGAGGCCCCGGGTGAGGAGGAAGACAACCAGGGACGGCCCTTCGTCGGCAGGGCGGGAAAGCTCCTGGACCAGCTTATAGAGCGCATCGGCGTGAAGAGAAGCGATGTCTTCATCTGCAATGTCCTCAAATGCCGGCCTCCGGGAAACCGCGACCCCGAACCTCAGGAGGCCGCCTCCTGTAAGGAGTATCTTCTTGCACAGATCGATATCATCCGTCCCCGTGTCATATGCGCCCTGGGTCGCCACGCCTGCAATACCCTTCTCGAAACGGATGCGCCGATAGGCCGCATCCGCGGGAAACTGGCAAACTTCCGAGGGACTCCCCTCCTGCCCACCTACCACCCCTCCTATCTCCTCAGAAGCCAGAGCAAGATCAAGGAGGCATGGGAGGATATGGAAAAGCTGAAAGGCATGATCTAGAGACAGTTTCAGGTTTCACGTTTCAGGGACGAAATGAACGGTTTCCTGACGCGAAACACGGGGCATGAGGCCTGGGATTGTTGATACCGGTCTTGAAAAAACTGGTCCGATCCTGTATTCTTAGGGACTTATCACAGTCGGTGGGGGAAAAGATCAATGAAATACATACTTGGGCCCATGAAGGTGCCGTTCCTTATATTGACTCCCATGTGCATCCTTGTGGGGATATCTACGGCCATCTGGTCGGGGGTGCGGATCGATGTTCTTTCCGTCGTCCTCATAGTGATCGGTGCTGTCTGCGCCCATATCAGTGTCAACGCTTTGAACGAATACTGCGACTTCAAGAGCGGCCTCGATTTCAAGACGCAGAGGACTCCCTTCAGCGGCGGCAGCGGGACACTTCAGGAACGTCCCGACAAGGCCGGAGCCGCTCTTGCGACGGGCGTAATATCGCTGGGCCTTTGCTTTGCCATCGGAATGTATTTCGTCCTCACCGTCGGCGCCCTTCTTCTTCCCCTCGGGCTTCTCGGTATGGCGCTCATTATCTTCTACACCCAGTGGATCACAACAAAACCGATCATTTGCCTCATAGCCCCCGGGCTTGCCTTCGGTCCCCTCATGGTACTGGGAACACATTTCGTCCTCACCGGCAGCTACTCCTTCACCGCTCTCCTTGCCTCTCTGGTCCCGGGCTTTCTTGTCAGCGACCTTCTTCTCCTTAACCAGTTCCCCGATGTGGAGGCCGACAGGACGGTAGGAAGAAAACATCTGCCCATCCTGCTCGGCAGAAAGAACGTGGCGCGCATATACATATTCTTCCTCGCGGCCTCGTATGTTCCCCTCTTCCTAGGTTACGCCTTCGGCGTGTTCCCCATCCATGTCTTCCTGGCCCTTGCCACAACCGTCATCGCCGTCCAGACATCCCGCGGCGTCCTGAGATACTCCGAAGAAATGAAAAGTCTCGTCCCCTATCTCGGTAAAAACGTCATCATCAATCTCGCCACCCCGGCCCTGCTCGCCATCGGCCTCATGATAGCATCCTGATATCCGCCAAACAACACCATGAATTACCGGTTGAAAACCATGTGTGGACATTTATCAAATCAGCAGACTCACGCCCCGGCATCTGCTGCAGGCCGGCTGCCCATCATCGGGTCTTCGCGGCAGCTCTTCCTGCGAGATATTGCTTCTCCAATTCCAATAGCCCCCGCTTTCGCTCTTTGACACGCTTGGCGGGATTGCCGACATAGACTCCCCAGGGGTCGAGATCCCTGTTCACTACGACCGTCACAGCACCCAGGCTGCAGCCCTCCCCGATATCCGCGGCCCCGATGATGACGGAGCTTGCCCCCACGATCACATGACGGCCGAGGGTGACTTTGCCTCCGACAAACCTGGTAAACTCCCTTGGAATCGCCTGAGCGGTCATGTAATCTCCGGAGTAATCATCCGATGCGCTGTAGATCACAGTGTTCGCAGCCATACTGGAGAAGTCGCACATCTCAATGCCAAATGTACCCGTGAGATTGCAGCAGCGGGCAATATAGCAGGCATTCCCGATCGTGACGTACCCCCCCCTGCCCGCCGCCAGCATCACGAAATCGTCAATTCGCACATCGTCGCCAATGGATATGTGCTCAGCTCCGTAAACCCTCGCATCCGATGAAATGCGGACGTTGTGACCGAGAGAGGCGAAGCCAAAGTCCTTCAGGTCGTGCTCGGTGTAATAGCATTCCTTCTGCAGCATGGCTTCCCTCCGGATCCAATGTGAATGCACAATGCGCGTGATGCTTCATTTGATAAGGCATTGCTTTCGACTAATTAGGAGTATAGGAAAGATGGTTTTACTCGTCAAGGGATATTTGCAGGCAAGTCTATTCTCTCTTTGCATCGAAAAACAGAGGCTAGCTTTTCACCTGTCCGCTTCTCCGCGGGTTTCTCCGTTCCATGTCCTGGTGATATGCGCGCGTGATGTCCCTTCTGCTTATCATTGATATGATCTTTCCGCGCTCCTCTTCGCTCACCACCGGCAACTCCCGCACGTCTATGTCCGCCATAAGTTTTAAAGCCGTGTTCAAGGAGTCATCCATGGTGACCGCCGTCACTCCCGTCACGGCTATGTCCCTTGCGACAAGGAGGCGGTGCAGGGTAGCATCTGCCATGGCCGTACGGAGATCGGTCATAGAGATAATTCCGACAAGGTCACCGTTCCTGTCCACAACAGGAAAATCCTGCTGATCTGAATCCACCATAAGATCGAGCATGCCTTCGAAGCCCATCTCTTCGGGGATGGTCTCGACTTTTCTGTCCGGTACCACCGCGTCTCTCACCAAAAGGCGACCCATTATATCGATGGAGTAATCCCCCACGTGTGCAGGAGAATCAACCCTTGTGGCTACCTGCTTCTCATACAGAGATACCTTGCCGAGAAGAAGGTACGAAAGGGCCGAGACAACCATCATGGGAAGAATGAGGTTGTAACCTCCGGTCATCTCAGCGACCATGATAAGTGCCGCGATCGGAGTTTTCGCGACTCCGGCAAAGAAACCCCCCATGCCAACCAGAACAAACGCGGCCGGTTCGGTCACGATCTGCGGGAATATCCTTCCGCACAGGTTTCCATAGAACCCCCCCAGCATTGAACCGATAAAAAGGGATGGCGCGAACACGCCCCCGCTCCCTCCGGAACTGATGGTGAACGAGGTGGCGATCACCTTACCCGCGACGAGAGCTATCATAAGACCTACCGCAAGCCGTCCATCGATGGCCGACTGGATCCATTGATAACCGCCCCCAAGGACCTCCGGCAGGAAGAACGCAAGCATACCGAGCATCAGGCCCCCTATCGCCGGCTTGAGCGACCTTGGGATGTTGAGCGGCGCGAAGACCCGGTCTCTCATGCCATAGAAAACCTTAACGTAAAGGTAACCCACAAAGGCACACAGGAGCCCCAGGATCCCATAGAACGGTAACTGGCCAAGAGTTGCGAGAGTGAAAGCCGGGATATGAAAGATGGTTGCAGTCCCATCATGGAGCGTAAAAACCATAAATCCGACTACGGAAGAAAGGATGCAGGGGATGATCGCCTCGAATTCGAAGTCCGCCCTGCTGTAAAGGACCTCGGCGGCAAAGAGGGCGGCGCCCAATGGCGCCTTAAATATGGCTCCTATTCCGCCCGCTGCCCCGGCCAGGAGCATGATGCGCCGTTCCTTATCACTCAACTTAAGAAGGGATGCGAGTATGGAACCGAACCCCGATCCGATCTGCGCGATAGGCCCTTCTTTCCCCGCCGATCCTCCCGATGCGATCGTGATTGCCGATGCGAAAGTCTTGATCACCGGCACCCGCTTCCGCACAATACCTTTCTTCCTGTGAAAAGTATCGATCATGGCGTCCGTACCATGCCCCTCCGCTTCCGGGGCAAACTGAAACACAAGGAAGCCTGAAACCAGTCCTCCAAGAGCAGGAATCCACAACATCATCCATCGATCAAAGGAAAAACCAAGAAAGGTAAAACCGGATGAATGACCCGGTGACAGGTACAGGAGCAGGTCCCGCGTGAAGAATTGCGTGCCCACCTTGATCGTATAATCGAAAGCTATTCCACCAAGGCCCGATACAACGCCTATGACAATACCCAACAGGGTACCTATCCAAATTCGCTTAATACGCCTCGGGGCGAAGGGTTCAGGGACTCTGGCCATCATGCGTGCCTATTGTACCATGAATGTACTGGAAGTGAACTGACTTTTTACCCCGCCCGTGCTCGCCATCGGCCTCATGACAGCATCCTGAGCTATTCGCCGGTGCGGTCCAGCACCTCGCGGACCTTCCGAAGGAACCTGTCCAGCGACAGTGGTTTGGCGATGAAGTCGAACTCTCTATCCTTTATCCCCTTGTCCAGGACAACATCCTTCGTGTACCCGCTGGTAAAGAGCGCCTTGACACGGGGGTCTATCATGCGCATCTCCTCGTAGGCCTCGCGCCCGTTCTTCTTCGGCATCACCGAGTCAACGATGACGAGGTCTACGTCCCGGTTCAGCCTGAACCTCTCTATCGCATCTTCACCGTCCACGGCCTCGATGGTCCTGTAGCCGTACTCCTGAAGCACATCCCGCATGATATGCCGCACCTCTTCGTCGTCCTCCGCGATGAGGATCGTCTCCTTCCCTCCCGTTACGGGCATCGCCGTATCGTGTTTCTCATCGACCCCCGTCATTGCCGCGGGGAGGTAGATACGGAAGGTGGTGCCCCGGTCCGGTTCGCTGTACACGGTGATGTATCCGTTGTGCTGTTTTATGATGCCGTAGACGGTGGCGAGGCCGAGACCCGTGCCTTTCCCGGTCTCCTTCGTGGTGAAGAAGGGGTCGAATATCTTCCCCCGTGTCGCCTCGTCCATGCCCTCTCCCGTATCGGAGATGTTCATCAGCACATACCTTCCCGGCTCCCCGAACCCGTGGATGTCGACGAACCGACTGTCCATACCGGCGATGTCCGTCCCTATGGTGAGCGTCCCGCCCTTCGGCATTGCGTCCCTGGCATTGGTGACAAGGTTGAAGAGGACCTGGTCCATCTGCGACTTATCGGCCATCACCACCGTATCGTCCTGTGTCAGGGACGTGCGCAGCTCTATGTCCTCGGTGAGGAGCCTCTTGAGCAGCTGTTCCGTCGTCCCTATGGCCTCGTTCATATCCATGGGGACAAGCGTGACGGACTGCTGCCTGCTGAAAGCCAGGAGACCCTGGGTGAGATCGGTCGCCTTCTTGGAGGCCGTGAGGATCTGGTCCACATATGGCCGCAGGGGGCTGTCCTTACCCATCTTCATCTGCATGAGGGAGGCATACCCGATGAGGGCGGTGAGGATGTTGTTGAAGTCGTGGGCGATGCCGCCCGCAAGGGTTCCGATGGACTCTATCTTCTGGGCCTGGCGCAGCTGTGATTCAAGCTTTCTTAGCTCCGTCAGGTCTTCGCAGGTCATCAGGTAATCACCGGAGGCAAGGACCGAAGAAATGAATTCCACTATCTTCCGTGTCCCGTCCCTGCACGTAACGGTGAAAACCCTCGGCTTGCGTTCACCCGGCCTGGCATCCCTGAAGTCCTCCACCCAGGCCGCGATAACCGTATGCCTGCGTTCGGTGTCAGGATAGGCCTTTCTGAACCATGCCCTTCCATCGGGGACATCGGACAGGTCGTACCCGAAGAGCCTGGTGAACTTGGTGTTGATATAGCTGAAACGACCATCTCTGTCGATAAGGACCAGCCCGAAGGGGGCACTGTCCGAGAGGGTCTGCAGCTTCTCTCTCTCGTGGAGTATCTCCTCCTCGACCCGTTTGCGGTCGGTGATATCGACAGAAACACCGAGAATCGCGGGCCTGTCATTATCCAGATGCCGATAAGGGATCTTCGTGGTTTGAAACCACCCGAGTGTTCCATCCTTGCGCATTATCTGTTCCTCGGGAATGAACAGGGGCTCGCCCTTTTCAATGACCGCACGGTCGGCCACATTATAGATGGTTCTTTGTTCCTCCGAGGCTCCATAATCGAGGTCAGTCTTGCCGATCACGTCCTCCGTGTCAACACCGAACACGTCAGCGACCGCCTTGTTGGCAAGCAGGAAGATCCCGTCCATATCCTTGGCAAAAATGTAATTCGGCACGGTATCGATAACAAACCGGAGATGCATTCTTTGCCGCTCCAGTTCTTCTTCCGCCTTCTTGCGCTGAGTGATATCCCGTATGGCCGCAAGATGCGACCTCCGGCCATTCCACATCAGATAAGTGATGGTGATCTCCACGGGGAAAACGGTTCCGTCCTTTTTTTTCTGATAGCGAAGGGGGACCGCGATCACTTCTTTGCATATGACATCTCGTGTTAGCTCCGGTTCAACAGAGAGATCCGTGATCCTTATGCGGAGAAGTTCCTCCTTGCTGTATCCATAAAGAGACGACGAGGCATTGTTTGCCTCGAGGATGCGATATGTCTCGTTATCGACGAGAAAGATCGCATCCGCTCCAAGGTCGAAGAGGCGGCGGTACCTTTCTTCACTCTCTATGGCCGCCTGTTCCGCCTGCTTGAGCAATGTGATGTCATCTGTGGTTCCTTCGTAATAAAGGATCGTGCCCGTTGCGTCCTTTGCAGCCCGGGCATTCACGGAGATCCATATGGGAGTCCCGTCTTTCTTTGTTGCCTGGAACTCGAACCCCTGCGCCACGCCCCGCTTGTCCATCAACTCTCTGAACCTTGCACGGTCGGCCTCATCGGCATAGATATGTGTGTCGACACCGATCGCGCCGGTAAGGAATTCTTCCGGCGACGAATACCCGAACATCTTGACATAGGAAGGATTCACGCTGAGGAACCGTCCTTCGGGAGTTGTCTGGAACATGCCCTCGACAGCATTCTCGAAGATGGAACGGTATTTGGTCTCACTTTCCCTGAGCGCTTCCTCTGACCGCTTGCGCTCGGTAATGTCGCGCACGATTGCCTGCAGATAGATGTCGCCGCCAAGCTCGACGCTGTTAAGGCTTACCTCGGTATCAAAGAGTGTCCCATCCATCCTCGTGTGTTTCCACTCAAAGAACTGTGGAGCACCCTTCACAGCCATACGCATTTTTCCAATGCCTTTTTTCGATGAAGCGCGCCCGTCGGGTTGGATCTCAGGTGAGAAATCAACGGGCGAGCGTTTGATAATATCTTGCTTGCTGCAGCGAAACACATCCAGCGTCTTATTGTTGCAGTCAACAATGAGGTAGTCTCTTATAATGAGGATGGAATCATTGGCCGTATCAAAGAGAGTGCGGAATTTGTTTTCATTCTCCCTCAGGGCCTCCTCTGCGCGCTTGCGCTCGGTAAGGTCGCGCACGAAACCGAGGATGACCCTTTGATCCATGCGCGCGATCACGATGGTGTTGATCTCAACGGGTACGAGATGACCCTCCTTGTTGATCAGTTCAAACTCATCGGGACCCGTGGACTTGCCTTCGATACTGACCCGAAAAAGCTCCGCGGCCCTGGTCAGGCTTCTTTCTGACAGCAGGTTCAACTCAAGAAAGTTTTTGCCGATCAGTTCATCCCTGCTGTAACCTGTGATCTCTTCGCTCTTGCGGTTGCCGTAAAGGAAATTGCCTTCCATGTCGGTCATATAAATACCGTCCGGGGCGTTCTCCAGATAGGTCTTCAGCAGGGCCTCGCTCTTCCGCAGCGCCTCCCCGTTACATAAGTATTCCTTTTCCGATCGTTCAAATTCTTCTGTTTTCTGTCTTGAGGCGGATATCTCCTGGCGTTGTTCCTGACCTTCCCTGGACGGATCTTTCATATCACCTTCACCAATTGTACTTGGAACCGGTAGCTCGCCATACACGTTTCATTATAATTATCGCACAATACCCTTGAGACTTAGGAGAATTTGCCCGGCGGCCATCGACTCTACCCCGGCCTTCCCCGGTAAGGTCCCCCGGGAAAACTCCCTGCAACAACCGCGGCCGCAGGCAAAAGGATCGAAACAAATGTCTTTTTATTATACAACAAAGGGGACAGCCTCATCATAGGAAGCCTACCATGAAACAAAGCTTTCCTGCTTTGCTTTTCATTGGGAAGAGGTTACGACGGGCGATGGAAAATAACAAGTATGCGGATAGCGGGATCCGTCAATATCCCGGTGGGCCACCCTCTCGGGCATCACTGATCGAGGGCGAGAAGCTACATTGGCGGGTCTTCGGCGGGGTCAATAAAAAAGCCCCCCTGCTATGGGAGGCTTTTAAACGCAAAATGAGGTTCAGGTCTTACAGCTTGCGAACATTCTCAGCAGCAGGACCCTTGGGGCCCTGGACGACCTCGAAACTGACACGATCACCTTCAGCCAGCGATTTATAACCTTCTCCCTGGATTGCAGAATGATGTACGAATACATCCTTGCCGCCATCCTGCTCGATAAAACCAAATCCCTTTGAATCATTGAACCATTTGACTTTTCCTTCTGGCATCCTCTCTCCTTTGCTTGGGTTTATCCCTGAGATCACTTACACTCTTTAAGTATGAATAGTTCTTTCTGGAAATGCAAGAATTTTCACGTCTACCATCAGATACTGATTGCCGGCGGAGAGGATCACACAGAGCAAACATCCTGCATGAACGGACGCCAGGGGTGTACTGCACCAACGTCAAGAGGATCTTTTCGGCTGTTTATCCTCTTTCTGTTTCTTCTTCAGTTGCTGTTTTTCAAGGTTCTGTTTCTGACCCTTCTCTTTGTCCTTCTTCCCTTTGTCTCCCATTGTACACCCCCTTTCCTCCGTACAAGCAACAGCTATACCAGCACCAATCCTACTCCTATCGATGCGTTTTGTCAAAGGGTATATCCAGACCGGACGCAGCATCGTTAACGATCACAGAGGATCTTCCAGTTTCTTGAGTGACTGCCTGTCCCTGTCGGGATGTCACGAAAACTCCCCGTTGCTGACGTGTAAACTGGTTATGCCAGTAACATCGTAAACAGGGGTAAAAATGGATATCATAAGGAGGGCAGCTTATCTCAGGCCCTGACGCCACCAGACTCACGAGGGACAAGGTTGAAGATACATGGTCGGCGATCTCAGTCGGCAGAAATGATCCTCATTACTGCTGTCTGTACTCGATGACATTCGGCGTCTTCTTGAGCCCCTCGATGAAACGATCGGCATCCTTATCGGGAATGTCGTATTCATAGACATCCCGGGAGAAATTATCGCCGTCTTTGATCTCTCTTTCGACATACCCGTAGCAGTCGATCCTGGCACCGTTCGCATCAAGCTTGTCGGCCGGAAGCTCAAAGGGTTCGCCCTCACTGTTGAGCCCATTCCTGTATGTGACTCTGAATATAGCCATCGCATCCCCTCCTTATTCTGTGCAATTCCTTATTCTATGCCAGCTCTCCTATAAGAGTCACAGCCTGTGCTATGAAAGTCACCGTCTGTTCCATGTACCCGCCGACGCCTGGTGGAGTCGCGGTATCACTGGCTATCCTTTTGACGTCATCGCTCACCGCTTGAAGCCCGGGTATCTGCAGCTTCAGTCTTCCTGCAGCCTCCAGGAAAAGAACTTCATCACGCATGGTCCCGACCTCAGTCAGGTGAGCCTGGAATACATCGAGAGACGCAAGGTCGATGCGGATCTGCCTGACAACCTGAGGATCGTAACCATGACTTGCATCGACCGCCCTGTTCAGGTAGTCTTCCGCAAGCCGAATAGCTTCGGCCGCACCCGATATTATCGTTGCGGGACTTCGGTCACCTTCGATCATGGATCCAGCTGACATACCCTTCCTCCCTGCTGCTGACGGTCACTGTGCTGCCATCCTTCTATACTAATCCCCGGAGCTTTATATTGCAAGGAGCAAGGACTGTAGAAACAGAGGAAGGGGCGCGGTTGTTGATCTTGCCGCCGGCAATCCAGTGCCCGAGCCGACTCTGGCTCTCGATCATGGCTTCACGGGCAGATAGGTCTCCGGCTCGTCCACCTGCGCGCGACGGATGGCAAAGGGGGTGAGGACACCAGCACGCTGACAGATCGCAGGAACAGGCCCTTGTGACATCGCCCCAAGGGGCCTTTTCTTGTTTTTCGATACCGCTGGCCGGTAATTGCCGGGCATAATTTTCCCATTGAGGAATTATTTTCCCACTTTCGGACCATAAGAACGCACGAGGAACCGTTCCTTGTTGCCGGCATTCGTTGAAATGGCGGTGGAATGCCGATGAGGTTCCATCCGCGGCACCACATTTGCAGTTGACTTCCTTCGATGTATGACGAGAAAAGGAGGGAAACATGATAGGTTCAATAGCCCAGGGTTATGCGGCAAGGGCTCTCCTGTCCATCACCAGCAAGGTCCTGCGCGGGGCAGAGACCGAAAACGGCGGGACGGCGCAGGACACCTTTCGGGACGGAACGACGGGCAAGGCCGGGCCGGATACGCTCGCACTATCGAACAGGGGAAAACTCCTCGCCGCAAATGAACTGCTGCTCCCCACGGCCGCGAACATTCAAGCGCTCTCGACCACCCTCGCCCGCGACATGGCAGCTCTTCTCGCAAAGCAGGGGATATCTTCGGCGCCGTCCTTCGAGGTCGATGTTGATGAGCGAACCATGGATATCACCGTCAAGGGAGACAGAAACGACAAGGCCGCCATAGCGCAAGCGATCAATGGCGACGAAACGATCAAGAACGGCATCAGGACGCTTGCCGCTATAAGCAGCCACGCGGCTGCCATGACGGGATCGATGAACTTTCAGAAAGAATACATGGCCAGCACGAACTCCGATAACATCGTCTCAAGATATGCGTCCCTCTTTCAGGAGCAGAAAGGAAACGACATTTCTATCCGCTTCGACGGAACAAACGTCGCGGTGCTTGCGAACGGACAGGAGTATATGTCCGCCCGAACGTGAGGAGGGAAGACTATTCAGAGTTCGAAGTTCGAGGAACAAGGCCTTATTGATGTGAGAGGTAAAAACACCTCCCGATCAATGAGGATATCTGCAATAGCGGTCGAAGCCTAAGACCTTTGCCGCGCCGGCCACGGTGACTCCGAAGAAGACGACCGGTTTTTTTCCGACAAACTGCGTTATGCTCCCGTTCACACAGGTGGAACCTGTGGCGATAATGATATCGCCCCAGGCAAGGACATCGTCTGTCGCGTCGGGCCCCTCTATGATAATGCCGGACTTCTTCCTTCCGATGTTGTCCTTGTCAAGGTCGAGGACCCGCATTTGAAAGATCTCCGAGAGGCGCTCGATCATGCCGGGCTGAAAACCGACGAAGGCAATGCGGGGGTCACCAAACTTTTCCCTGACGTAGGCAACGAGTTCCCTGGCACACCGCCCCGGTTCGTCGTCCCTGCAGTGGACAGTGCCCGTTATGAGTCCGGCGTCGCGCATGACGGCATTGACTGTGGCGATAAAAACAGCCCTCTCGAAATTATTTTGGAGGGGGAGACTGATAACATCGCGAATGCTCCCTTCAAACCCGCCGGGCATGTCGGTGAAGGCGTGCCCCTTGCTCCCCCGGAAAACTGCCTCAACCATGGCCTCCTTACCCTTGAGAAGAGGATAATCATCGCGGCCGGTCTCGCCTATCGCCTCCTTTGGTGGAAGCGGGCGCGCCGATACAACCGCGACGCCTTCATCCATTGAGTCCCCGGCAAGCCGCCTGAGTTCTTCCCTGAGTTTTTCATAAATGTCCATAAGAACCTGTCCCCTTGAACGGGCGTTGTATACCACCCTAGATAGCGTACTATACGCGAATCGGCGGTCACTTGTCAACAGGGGAAAAAACAAAACAACACGGGACCCACAGAGCCTGTAAGGTCTATATTACCTGCGCTCCTCCCCCTATAATTTCTTACCCTGAAACCTTCAAACCGCCTTCAGGGCCGGTACCTGTATTGAAACGGCTCGGCCTGCTCCCTCGTGAACATCTCCTGCACCATGGAGGAGATGAGCCACCTCAGGGGTGCGAATGGTCTCTTCCCGTAAACAAGCTCCGGCTTGCCCTGGATACCGACGGCCTTCTTCATCTCGTCGACAACGTCATAGAAGGTTCCTATTCCGTCGATGAGGCCCGCATCCTTTGCCTGAAGGCCGGTGTATATCCTGCCGTCGGAGAGTGTCCGCGCCTTTTCAAGAGGCATTTTCCGCCCTGCGGCCACGTCTTTTATGAACTGCTCGTGGATGCTGTTGATGATATCCTGCAGGTACTGACGCTCGCTGTCGGTCATCTTCCTGAAGGGGTTTCCCACGTCTTTCATGGAACCCGCCTTGAGGGTATTGCTCTGGATCCCGATCTTCTTCATCAGGTCTTCCACCACGGTCTGCTGCATGATGACACCGATGGAGCCGGTGATGGTGGATGGATTGGCGTAGAGCTTCTCACCCACGGAGGCGATATAATAGCCCCCCGAGGCACAAACGGACCCCATGGAAACATAGACCTTCTTGACCGCCTTGAGCTTCTGAAGTTCCCTCGCCACTTCCTGCGTCGGACCAACGGCCCCGCCGGGCGAGTTGATCCGCACTATCACCCCGAGCACCCCGTCATCCTCTTTGAATCTCACCACATCGGCCATGACATCCTTCAGATCGGCGATCGTTCCTTCGATCTCGACCACCCCGATCTTGCCGCCACCTCCGCTGCCGAACATGCCCGACAAAAAACTGGCGGCAAAGATCACCACCGCTATCACTATGGTAACAATGAGCAGGATCTTCCTGCCTGTGTGACCGGCCATATCATTTCCTCCTTACGGTGAACATATTCGTCCCCTATCGGTCCAACCGGGCCTCACGGGTTCTCATCCGCGAGCGCAGCCACATCCCTCGTCTTCATGATAATTTTACCAAAAGGACGCCGCTGTGTCAGCGTCGCCAGCCGTATCTTGGCCAGTTCCAACATTCCAAGGATGGTGGCAACACGTTCGTTCCTGTCTTCTTCGGTGACGATATCCCATTCAAAAAACCCTTCCGACCTCAGAAGGTCCTTGAGGGCCATGATCTTTTCCTCGAGGGTCGGCCTCACCTCGCGCACCATGAAATACGGCTCCTCCTTGACATTCATCAGCTCGAAGTAAAGATTGCACAGGCACAGAAGGTCGAAGTCGGCTTCCTTCTCCAGATTACCCCTGCCGATACAGTACACGTCCCGCTCGAGCATAGGCAGTTCGTTGATGGCAATGGCCATGTTCCGCACGCGCTCGTACTCGATGATGCGCTCCACCAGTTCTTCCCGGGGGTCCTCCTCATCGTTCGTCCCGGTGGAAGGCAACAGCATCTTCGATTTGATGAACAGGAGAAGGGAGGCCATCTCGATGAAATCCTCAGCTATCCTGAGATTCATGTCCCTCGCTATCTCCACGTACTGGAGGAAACGGTCTGCGATGAGGGCTATCGGAATGTCCCAGATGCTGACCTTGTTTCGCTTGATGAGCGTGATGAGGACCGCCATGGGGCCCTCGTAGCATTCAAGCTGAACTTCCAGAGGCGGGATGAGAAGACTCATGTCACGATCCCCCTTTCAACGAGATAGAGCTCAAGAAAATGGGACTCCGCCTCCTTCGTCTTGAGGTTCAGGTCGATCTTGGCGTCCTTCAGGTCCTCAAGGATCGCCTTATAGAGAGGCCCCTCAGGCACGCCGAGCCTCTTGAGATCATTACCCGTCGTGAACGGCCTGTAGGAGTCATGATGGGTAATGTAGTTCGAGATCGCCTTCTTTATCTCCTGGGAGCGCGTCTTCGCCATGATAAAGAGCATGGCTTCCCGGGACAGCACATCCAGAAGACGGTATACCTCGCTCTTCTTGATTCCCGCCATGCCATGGGAAAAACGGGCCATCGTCACCCGCAGGTGCTCCACGTTCTCCACGGTGCGCTTCCTGAAACGCTCGCTTATCTCCATTCTTGCTGCAAAGGCATCCACATCGGAAAGCTTCATGTTGTCGACGATGCCCAGGATATAGAGTTGTACCTTGTCAATGGGCTTCCCCTGGTAAAGGAACTCATGCCATTGATACACGGCATGTATCTGTGTAAAAAGCTTTTCCTTTTCCCTGTTGAAGACAATGTCCGGCGAAATGAAGCGCAAGAGTCCGAGATCCTCGAGCCTCCCGAGGACGGCCTCGGGGGCATCCTCCTTCAGGATGAGGGCCAGTTCCGCCCAAATCCGCTTCCCCCGCATCTTGTCGAGGATATTCAGTTTCACGGCGTTCTTGATGAGACTCAAGGTCTGCTTTCCTATCTTGAACCCGAATCTCTTCTCGAAACGGATGGCGCGGAACACCCTCGTCGGGTCCTCGACAAAGCTCAGGCTGTGGAGGACGCGGATCATCTTCTCCTTGATGTCCCGCTGGGCGCTGAAGAAGTCCACGAGTTCGCCGAAGGTGTTCCTGTTGAGGGATATGGCCAGCGTGTTAATGGTAAAATCGCGACGGTGAAGGTCCAGCTTCAGGGAGCCATACTCCACGGTGGGCAATGCCGCGGGAGCCCTGTAATATTCGAGACGCGCAGTTGCGATGTCTATCTTGAAACCGTCGGGAAAAAGTATCTTTGCCGTCGAGAATTCCCTATGGGAGCGTATCCTGGCGTTGAATCTTTCTACCATGGCCTCAGCAAAGGCGATGCCGTCGCCCTCGATAACAACGTCGATATCGTTGTTCTCGTTGCGAAGAAGAAGGTCCCGGACGAAGCCGCCCACGAGGTAGCAATGGAAACCCATCCCGTCGGCAAGATTTCCCATATCAACGAGCTTTCCCATGGTCTTATCGTCCAGCCGCTCTTCCATGAGCTTGCGAACATTTTTGCGCTGCACATATTTATCGTGGAATTCGAGCTTTTCAAGGACGGTCTTGGCAATCTCGTCCTCGAGGATCCTCAGGAGGTCCGTCCTGGTGATCGCCCCCTTGAGCTCATTCTTCTCCACCACGGGAAGAAAGCGCTGGTTGCCGCCGATGATCTTTTCCTTCACCGCCTCGATGGAGTCCTCAGGAGACACCGCCCGGAACTCGGTGAACATGTAGTCGTCGACAGGCTGGTTCTCCAGTTTATGAAAAAGGGCCTTCGCCGCCACCTGGCGCGTGATGACCCCCACCACCCTGTCCTTCAAAAGCACCGGCATGGCGTTGATGTTGTACTTCGTGAGAACGCTCAGGGCCTCGCCTATAGGGCTCTGTGAATCGACGGACTTGACGGGAAAGAACATGATGTCCTTTGCCTTCCAAAGGGGCTTTACGCTGTTGCGAAGGATCTCGATAAGCCTTTCCTTCGCCTCGGGAAGGGTCATCTCCTTCACCGTCGATGATGCGGCGACCTTGTGCCCTCCGCCGCCGAAGAGGGACATGACATATCCCGAATCAACCTCGGGGATCCTGCTGCGCCCTATTATGTGGATCCGGTCCTCCATCCGGAAAAGGGCGAATACGGCGTTGACGTTTTCCATGTCCCTGTATTTGTGGACGATGACGGCCAGATCCCCCACATATTGTTCGGTGCTCCCCTCTGTGATGACAACGTCGACTCCGTTAATGTTGCAGACCGTAGCGTTCTTGATGATGTCATTGAGAAGAAAGACCTGTTCCGGGGTCAATTCGCGGACAAGCATGTCGGAGACGAGATTGATGTTGGCTCCCTGCGAAAGAAGGTAGGATGCCGCCTCGAAGTCCTCCACGGTCGTCGAGGAGAACCGGAAGCTGCCCGTCTCCTCGTAGATACCGAGCATCATTATCGTCGCCTCCTCGGGCGTGAGCTTGATGCCCCGTTCCCTGATGATAGATATCAGGATGGTCACCGTCGCACCAACGCTCCTGACTATCTCGATATCGGCCTTCACGTCGTTTTCCGAATCGGGGTGGTGGTCGTAAACATGTATAGTTGCCTTCCCGTTCTCCGCCACCTTTGCAAGGTCGCCGATGCGTGTCTTGTCGCGGGTATCGACGAGAACGAGGGTGTCGACGGAATCCTGTTCTATCTTCTTGAGCTTGGCTATGTCGAAGAGATAGAGCGTGGAGTGGATGAGAAAATCGCGGAGCGTCTTCTCCTGGGATCCCGGGAAAACGAGCGTCGCGTCGGGGTAAAGCTTCTTTGCCGCCACCATCGAGGAGAGGGAGTCGAAATCTGCGTTCACATGGGACGTGATAACCTTCATCAACCCCTCGGGTGGTGTTTTTTATGGATCTCCTTCAGACGCTTCGAGTCCACATGTGTGTATATCTGAGTGGTCGATATATCCTCGTGTCCAAGGAGCACCTGAACCGACCTTAAGTCCGCTCCGCCCTCAAGGAGGTGCGTAGCAAAGGTGTGCCGTATCGTGTGCGGCGACACGCGGCCCTTGTGCAGTTGAAGACCGTATTTCCTTATGATCTTCCAGATGGCCTGGCGGGTCATCATGCCGCCCCGGCGGTTGGGGAAAAGGTACTGACCGGCGGGTTTGCCCATCTCCAGGTAGTCCTTGACGGCATCCCTGGAATAGGAACCAAGGGGCACGACCCGCTCCTTGGAACGCTTTCCCATGGCAATCACAAAACCTCCCTCGAGGTTGATATCCCCCTTCTTAAGTCTGACCAGCTCCGACACCCTCAGGCCCGTCGCATAGAGAAGCTCGAGGATCGTCCTGTCCCTCAGCGCCATCTTCTGGCCATCGGGCAACCGGATAAGTTCAGACATCTCGTCTTCGCTGAGCACCCGGGGGATAGGCGGCCGGAATTTCGGCGTGTCAACATCCTCGAGAGGGCTCACTTTTATCTTGCCATCGAGGAGGAGATAATTAAAAAAACCCCTTAGTGCGGAGATGCTTCTGACAATGCTGCGTGTCGACCTCCCCTTTTCGCGCATGTGGCCCATATAGGTTTCCACATGCCGCCTTTCGGGCTCAGCGCAGGAAATTTCCTCGAGGTATTTGAGGAATGCGAGGATATCGCGGTTGTATGCCTCGACGGTAAGCGGCGACAGGCCGCGCTCCGAGACAAGATGACGAACAAAGCTGTCGAGATGGTGGTAGAGACGTTCCACCCGTTGTATCTCCCCTATACCCCTGTCGAGCCAAAGCCTCCCTGGCCGCGGCAGGTATCGGTCAGGCTCGCGACGGACCGGAAGTCGACCCGGGCGAGTTTCTTGAAAACCATCTGCGCTATGCGGTCCCCCCTGTTTATCGTAAAAGGCTCACTGCCAAGATTGATGAGGATCACCTTGACCTCGCCCCGGTAGTCAGAATCGATGGTGCCAGGGGTATTGAGGACCGTCACGCCGTGTTTGTGGGCAATGCCGCTCCGCGGCCGAACCTCGGCCTCGAAGCCCTCGGGTATACCGATAAAAATGCCCGTCGGAACAAGGGCCCGGTCCATAGGCGCGAGCACGATGGGATCGTCAACAAAGGCGCACAGATCGACACCTGACGAGTGATCCGTCGCATAAACGGGTATCGCCGCCCCGTCCAGTGTTCTTATAAGGACATCTATTCTTTCCATACCTTCTCAACCTTCTGTCGGTCAACATTGCCAAGGACGGTCAGGGATATCTCCGAGGGATGTTTGAATATCTCCCCGGCAATGGCGGCTACATCCTTTTTCCTGATCCTGTCTATCTCACGGAGGGTTTCCTTGAGAGGAATATAGGCACCGAAATATATCTCGTTCTTCGCAAGGCGCCCCATCCGCGTATCCGAACCTTCAAGGGCAATAAAAAGGTTGCCCTTGATGTGCTCCTTCGAAAAGGAAAGTTCCGCATCCGTTATGCCCCGGTCGCGGATACGCACTATTTCTTCCTTGATGAGGCCGAGCACCTCCGCTATGGATTCCTGCGATGTCGACGTGGATATGCCGAACGTACCGGCATCGTGATAACAGTTGACATAGGAGTAGATATTGTAGACAAGGCCCCGCTGTTCCCTGATCTCCTGGAAAAGGTGGGAACTCATGCTGCCGCCCATAATGGCGTTGAGTATGTAAAGCACGTATCTGCGCCTGTCGACCTGGCTGACACCATCGGTGCCGATGCACAGATAGACGTGCTCCAGATCCTTTTCGTAGATGTCGATTCCCGTCGTAGGATAGGGGGCGACGAGGGCATTCGCTCCGGCGCTTCCCGGAGAGATACCCAGGAAGCGTCGTCTTATGTCCTCCACGCAGGCATCGTGGCTTACCCGGCCGCTGATCGTTATGATGGTGTTCTCCGGCCCGTAGGAGTCCTTGAAATAGTCTGTCAGCTGATCTCGTGTCAGGCGGTCCACCGTCTCTTCCGTCCCAAGTATGGGCATCCCGAGGGCATGCTCCCTGTAATAGGAGGCGTTGAACATATCGTAGATATACTCCTCGGGATTATCTTCGATCATCTTGATTTCCTGATTGATAACGTAGCGCTCCTTCTCGATGTCCTCGGGGGCAAAAAGCGAGTTCCGCACCATGTCATAGATGATATCCAGTGCAATGTTCAGGTCTTTGCGCAGGACCCGCGCGTAGAGGCAGGTGTATTCCCTGCCCGTGAAGGCATTGATGGAGCCGCCGATGGCGTCGATCTCACGGGCGATATCGTACGCCGTGCGTCCCGTCGTCCCCTTGAAAAGCATGTGTTCGATAAAATGAGAGATGCCGTTGTTGCCGACCGTCTCGTAACGGCTCCCCGCCTTCCACCATATACCTATCGAAACCGTCGAATAGTATGCGATGGATTCTGTAACGACGGTGATACCGTTATCGAGTACGGTTTTCTTATACATCTACTTACGGCTGTCCCTTCCCGTCCTTGAGAACAGCCTTTCTCGACAGTTTTATCCTGCCGTTATCTTCCACGCCGATGACCTTTACGGTCATAGCGTCGCCTTCCTTTGCGACGTCGGAGGCCTTCTTGACAAACTTGTCATCGAGCTGGCTCACATGGCAGAAACCGTCCATGTTGGGACCGAGTTCCACGACCACGCCGGCGTCGAGCACCCGCCGGACTATACCCTCGTATACGGTGCCCACTTCGACATCCTTCACGATGGATTTGACTATCTCGATGGCGGCATTAGCGGACTCCTCGTCGACGGAAACAATGTTGACGGTCCCCGAATCGTCGATGTCTATCTTGACGCCCGTTCTTTCAATGATGCTCCTGATGACCTTTCCGCCCGGGCCGATGACTTCCCGTATCTTGTCGGGCTTGATCATCATGGTGTAGATCCTCGGGGCGTAGGGTGAGAGGCTTTCTCTCGGCTTTTCGATGGTCTGGGCCATAATGTCAAGGATCGTTCCGACGCCCTGCTGGCCCTGAATGACCGCTTTCTGCATCGTGTCCTTGGATATTCCCTTTATCTTGATATCCATCTGAATGGCAGTGACGCCTTCGCGCGTGCCGGCAATCTTGAAGTCCATGTCGCCGAGGTGGTCCTCGTCACCGAGGATGTCGCTGAGAATGATCTCCTGGTCCCCTTCTTTTACAAGGCCCATGGCTATGCCTGCCACCGGTTCCTTGATGGGCACGCCGGCGTCCATAAGTGAAAGACAGCCGCCGCACACGGTCGCCATCGAAGAAGAGCCGTTCGATTCAAGGATCTCTGAGACGATCCTGATAGTATACGGGAAGGCCTCCCTCTCAGGCAGGATAGGGGTCAACGCCCGCTCGGCGAGATTGCCGTGGCCTATCTCGCGCCGCGTGGGTCCGCGGAGCATGGAGGCCTCGCCCACCGAAAAGGGCGTGAAATTATAGTGCAGAAGAAATGTCTTGTATGTCTCTCCCTCGTGGAGTGATTCGATCTTCTGCTCGTCATCGGATGTCCCGAAGGTGGTCACTGCCAGCGCCTGCGTCTCGCCGCGCGTGAAGACCGCTGAACCATGTGTCCTGGGAAGGGAGCCGACAACACAGGAAATGGGCCTGATCTGATCGCTTGCCCTGCCATCGATCCTTTTGCCCGTTGCGAGCAGCTGCTCGCGCATGAGATCCCGCGTTGCGTCTTCATATGCTTTTGCGATGACCCCCGCTTCCTCGTCGGTATATCGGGCTTTCAGGTCCTTGAGGATCTGGTCCTGCCGTTCGTACCTTTCCAGCTTGGCTTTGATGGCAAAGCTCTCAACAAGGTCTTTCTCGACTATGCCGCGGACTTCCTTCTTCCTGTCGGAAAGGTCTTCGGCAACCTTTACCTGCCTCTTCGGTCTTCCTACCCTGGCGCAAAGCTGCTCCTGCATCTCGATGAGCGGCATCATGGACTGGTGCCCGAACTCTATCGCTTCGATAAGATCGGTGCCCTTCACAAAATGCGCCTCACCCTCCACCATGATGATGGCGTCACGGGTTGCCGTGACGACGATATCGATATCGCTGTCCACCATTTCCGGAAAGGTCGGGTTCGCCTTGAGGACCCCGTTTATCCTTCCCACTCTGACCGCCGCGAAAGGTCCCTCAAAGGGAATGTTCGATATGGTGACCGCACAGGATGCGCCAACGAGGCTCAGGATGCCGGGATCATTGTCCTGGTCAGCCGAAAGAACCGTTGAGATCACCTGCGTTTCACATCGCCAGTTTTTCGGGAAAAGCGGCCTCAGTGGTCGGTCGATAAGTCGGGATGTGAGTATCTCCCGCGTGGTCGGACGACCTTCCCTCTTGAAGAACCCGCCGGGAAACTTGCCAGCCGCGTACAACATCTCCTGGTAGTTGACGGTCAGGGGAAGGAAATCCTTGTCCTTCTCCACTTTCTCGGAAACAGCGGTGACAAGAACTACCGTGTCCCCATAACGTGCAACAACGCTTCCATCGGCCTGCTTAGCCAGACCTCCCGTACTGAGGGTCAGCGGTCTACCTGCGAATTCGATAGTAATATTTTCTTCCATATTTTTCCTATTATTCCTTTATTTTCTCAGACCCAGTCTTTCTACGACTTTCTTGTAGCGGTCCACATTCTTCTCCTTGAGGTAGCTAAGGAGCCGTCTTCTGCTTCCGACGAGAACGAGAAGCCCTCTTCTGGAATTGTGATCCTTGGAAAATCTTTTGAAATGCTCCGTCAGGGATCTGATCCTTTCCGTGAGAAGCGCGATCTGCACCTCCGGGGAACCGGTGTCATTATCGTGGGTCTTGAAATCCTCGATGATCGACTTTTTCCGCTGAGTGTCGAGTGGCATATATTCCTCCTTCTTAATGATTGATCAATCGTTTTATTTTTATGGTTTTCGATCCGAGGTCCGCAACTCCCACGCCTATAAGCGTCCCCTGCTTGTTGAAGAGCCTCGCAGCTTCACCGTGCCTCCATTCCTTCGCGCTGCCCGCTATCGGCACGGGCATACCGTGTTTCAGGAACTTCTCAAGAACCGTCTCCACGACCATGCCGCGCACTGACCCCAGGATATTCTCCAAGGGTAACAAATAGTCTAACAGGTCTTGCTCCATTTTGAAATAATCAATATCAGTCCCCATCTCTTCCGTGAAGTCTCCCTGCTTGGTCCGTTTCAGCGTATAGAGGGTGGCCCCGCAGCCGAGCTTCTCACCGAGGTCGCTTGCGAGCGCCCTGATGTAGGTACCCTTGGAGCACGTCACCTCCAGATCCAGATAGGGGTGGGTGTAGTCAAGAAGGGTGATATCAAAGATCTCCACCTCCTTGATTGGCTGTTCTACCTGCACACCGCTTCGCGCCCATTTATAGAGAGGCTTGCGGTTGACCTTTTTCGACGAATAGGCGGGAACGAGCTGGGTTATCTTTCCCAGATAGGCCTTGAGCCCATCCTCGATGACCTGCCGGTCGAAGGGCTCCGTCGGTGTCTCGGTAAGCACCTTTCCCTCGATATCCTGCGTGTCGGTGGTTATGCCGAGAAGACATCTCGCGCGGTACTGCTTTTCCACATTTTCGAGAAAGGGGATGAGCTTCACCCCTTCGTCGAGGGCGACAGGGAGAATGCCCGTCGCGTTGCGGTCAAGTGTGCCTATGTATCCTATCTTTTTGAACTTGTGGAGCCTCTTGAGCCTTCTTATGACGTCATAGGAGGACATCCCTGCATTCTTGTCGATTATCAAAAATCCGTTCATATTCCCTGTATCCCGTTTCCTTCCTAATCTTTCAGCCTTCAGGCGTGCCGCCCTTTCAGGCACGGCCCTGTGCAATAATGTCTTCACAGTCTTTCATGCATCCTTCGGCCGCGAGGGCCTGGAGCAGTTTTTCTTCCGTTTCTTTCATGGTGCCTTCAATACGGCATCCGGCGGCATTCCGGTGCCCTCCGCCGCCGAAGACATTGCAGACGGCGGCAACGTCCACGGTGCCCTTCCCGCGCATGCTGACCTTGTGGTGGCTCTTGTCGATCTCCCTGATGAGCACCGCGACCTCGACACCCCGTATCTCCTTTATGAATTCGACAAAACCGTCGGTGAATTCGCGATTCGTGCCCGTCCTTTCAAACATGGCCGACGTCACGCAGGCCACAGCTATCCTGTCGCCATAGGTCGTCAGGGTGCGGAGCACCTCGCCGAGGAGAAGAAACCTTTCCTTGGGGTGGTTCTCGTAGACCATCATTGCCACCCTGGACGGTCTAACGCCTGCCCTCACCATCTCTTCGCAGATCCTGAAAGCCTCAAGGCTTGTGTTGTCGTACCGAAGCGAGCCGGTATCGGTAAAGACCGCCGTGTAGAGATTGATCGCGATATCGGGATCCACCTTCACACCCAGGGACCCGAGGACCCGGTATATGATCTCTCCCGTCGACGATGCCCCGGAATCGACAAGGTCGATCACGCCGAAGTGGTCGTTCGTATCGTGATGATCGATATTGACGACAGGCCCCAGGGAACCTATCTGATCGTGACCCTCCCCGACCCGAAACAGACTCCCGCAGTCGAGAACGAAAACAGCATCGTATTTCCCTTCAGGGACCGTATGAACAACCTTTTCCGGCGCCGGCAGAAATTCATACCGGTACGGTACCTTGTCCCTGAGATAGACCGTTGATTCCTTCCCCAGCACACCGAGGGCCATAGAGAAAGCAAAAGCGGACCCGATGGCGTCGCCGTCAGGATCTATGTGGGTCGTCACGAGAAAGCTGCGGCCTTCCGTGATCAACCTCTTAATCTTTGCCTTCATCGATCTCCTTTTTAAAGATCTCCTCCATCCTCTGCACCCTCTCCAGGGTGTCATCGAGAAGAAAGGTAAGTTCGGGTATGTATCTGAGCGTCACCCTTTTCCCGAGGAGGAATTTTATGTAGCCCTTGGAGCGTTTCAGGGCCTCAAGGGTGTGCTTTTGCTCCTCATCGCTCCCGTATATGGAGATATACACCTTCGCGGACTTCAGGTCCTCGCTCATCTTTACCTCGACAATGGTGATGAAACCAAGCCCGGGGTCGTGCAGCTCGCGCTGAATGATGAGCGATATCTCCTCGCGGAGCAGATCCTGGACACGAAGGCGCCGGTATCTCATATCTCGTTCCCGATAACGATGATCTCCGATGAAGTGTCGATAACCTCACCGAGATAAAGGGACTCCATGTATTCATGGACATTCTCTATGACTTTGTTCACGTGGTCCTGTCTCACCCCTGCGACGGTGAAACCGATGCTTGCCCTCTGCCACAGGTTCGATTGGTCCACCTCGATCATTGAAATATTAAACTTCGCCCGTGTCTTCTCAATCACTTTTCTCAGCATCTGCCGTTTGTCTTTGAGAGAGTGATTCTCAGGAAAGAAAATATCGACGCGAGAGACACCAACTACCATAACCTTCAACCATTTCGATCCCAGATCAAAGATGATACCGGGGCACCCATGAGGAGCCAACGCAGGCGTACTTCCAGTACATCGAAAAGCGCTCCGAAAAGGTAACGAAGGCTCCGCTTTGATAGGGAATCGAATCTAACCGTCAAGGGTCTGTTTCTCCTTTTCTTCAACAAAGAATTCAAAGACATCCCCTTCCTGTATATCGTTGTAATCCTCGAGCGAAATGCCGCATTCGTATCCCGACAGCACTTCCTTGGCATCATCCTTAAAACGTTTCAGGGCAGCTATCTTTCCCGTATGCAGGATCTTTCCGCCGCGGACGACCCTGATCGTGGAGTTGCGCGTCGCCTTGCCCTCCATCACATAGGAGCCGGCGATGATGCCGATTCGGGACACGGAATAGGTCTTCCGCACTTCAGCCTTGCCGATGGTCACCTGGACGATCTTTGGCGCCAGCATGCCTTCCATCGCCATCTTCACGTCGTCTATCATGTCGTATATGATCGAATAGTGCCTGATCTCGATCTTTTCCTGCTCCGCAAGCGCCTGCGCCTTCGCGACGGGTCGTACGTTGAAACCGATTATGATGGAACCCGACGCCATGGCCAGGTTCACGTCGGTTTCAGTTATCGCACCGACACCGCTGTGGGCTATCTGCACTTCGACGGCATTGGTGGACATCTTCTTCAGGGCCGCCACGATGGCATCGATGGTGCCGCGAACGTCGCCTTTGACGATGACGTTGAGAAATACCTTCTCTGTCTCGCCGATCTTTGAATAAAGGTCTTCAAGGGTTGTCCGCGCGCTCTTGAGCGCCTCCCTCTCGCGGAGTTTTTCCTGCCTGAACTTGGAGAGTTCTTTGGCGTACCGTTCTTCGGTAGTAACGATAAAACGGTCACCACCGTGGGGAACATCCTGAAAACCCACAACCAGGACCGGTGTGGATGGAGGCGCCATCTGGATCCTGCCGCCCTTGTCGTCGATCATGGCACGGACGCGTCCAAAGGTCATCCCCGAAATGAAAGGATCCTGTATCTTGAGAGAGCCGTCCTGGATAATGACGGTCCCGATGGGCCCATGACCCTTGTCAAGCTCGCTTTCAATGACGGTCCCCCGGGCCAGTTTGTCGGGATTTGCCTTGAGTTCCAGCATTTCGGACTGCAGAACGATAAGCTCCAGCAGTTCCTTGATACCCTCTTTCTTCTTGGCCGATATCCTGGCGAACAGTGTCGTGCCGCCCCAGTCCTCGGGAATGAGGTTCTGTTCGGCAAGCTCTTTCATGACCTTGTCGATATTGGCATTCTCCTTGTCGATCTTGTTCACGGCTACAATAATAGGAACCTCGGCGCTGCGGGCGTGGTTGATGGCCTCGACCGTCTGGGGCATGACCCCGTCGTCTGCCGCAACCACCAGTATGACGATATCCGTGACGAGCGCTCCCCGTGCACGCATGGCGGTAAAGGCCTCATGGCCCGGAGTGTCGACAAAAACGATCTCCTTGCCGTCCACGTTGACCTTGTAGGCACCGATATGCTGGGTGATACCGCCGGCCTCACGCTCGGCCACGTTTGTGTCCCGTATGGTATCGAGGAGGAGGGTCTTGCCGTGATCGACGTGGCCCATGATCGTGACAACAGGCGAACGCGGTTTCAAGTTCTCCTGGCTCTCGTTCTCCACTTCTTCCCGGGCAAAAAACTCTTCTTCGATGGAAACGATCCTTTCAACGTCGAAGCCGAACTCAGTCGCGGCAAGATATGCGGTATCGTAGTCGATCGTCTTGTTCACCGTCGCCATGACGCCGAGAGGCAGGAGTTTTTTGATGATGTCCTGTGCCTTGACGTTCATCCTTCTTGCAAGCTCGCCTACGGTGACCTCATCGCTGACCTTGACAACGCGCCTGGCGATCTTGGACTCGGGTCTCTTTTCCTCTTCCGTTCGTTGTCCGCCGCCCCGGTCCCTCCTGTCCTTCCTGAAGGACCCTGTTCTGGGCCTCTGTCTCCTGAAGGAATAAAGGTCTTCTTCCTTGATGACAACCTTTCTTTTCAGGGTGCCTTTTTTCTTATCCTTGGACTCCTCTGCCTCCTGCTCCTCGATCTTCTTGAGGAGCTTTTCCGTTTTCTTCTTCTGGCGCTCGGGTCCTTCCCCGCCTTCACCTTCGACGGCCTTAAAATCTTTCTCCAGGTCCTGTTTATAAGCCTCTTCGAGAACCTTCGTAATTTCCTTCTCTTTTTCTTCCGCAATATGCTCTATGTCACCCTTGGGAGCTTTGTCCTCGGCGGGAGCAGCCTGCGCTGCTCTCTCCGCCTCCTCAGGCGCTTCGTGCTGTCTTTCTTCTATATGGATATGAAGGTCTTCGGGGATCTTCCTCTGTGCCTCCTCGATGATCTCCTCTTCCAGCCTCGGGGCTTTCGGCGCCCTTCTTCTGGCAGGGGCCTTCGCCGAGGGGGCCTCGGCTTTTCTTTCCTCTTCGAGTTCCGGTCTCTCTTCTTTAGGTTCTTCTTCGGCCTTCGGGGGAGCCTTCACCCTCCGCCTGATGATGGTGGAAGCAACCCTTGTTTCAACAAGGGTTTCCCCCATTGTGGAGGTCTGTTCCTTTACCGCTTCGTGCGTTGTCTCGCCATCCTTCGGTTTGTCCTTGATCTTCACGCCGATCTTTTTCAGTTTGGCGAGTATCTCGTCATCGCTGGCCTTGTCGGTAAGGGCCGTAATCTTAATTTTCGTCATTCCTGATCCTTCCTTGCTCCCCGAGGCAGTTATTCGCCGGCTGGAACGATTTTCTCATCCTGCTTTGCCTCTGATTCCTGCCGCGCTTCCTGCGCCGGCTCTTCGGCACCCCCTTCTTTTTCGTCGATCTCTGTAAGCTGCGGGCTTTCACTTTCCGCAGCGGCATTGTTCTCTTCGGATTCCCTGGCTTCCTGCGCCTCGCGCGCCTTCTTCGCCATGATCGCCTTCGCCTCGTCGATGATGCGCCTGCAGTCCTCTACGGATATGCTGGTTATCTTGTTCATCTCTTCCGGCGTCAGCTTTGCTATGTCCTTCGGGTCGCGCAGGTATTCGTCGTGGAGTATGCGGGCAAGGATCTCGGATACCTTGAGATTGTCCACAAGCTCGTCGATGACCTTCTTGGATGTCTTTTCGACCTCGGACTCACTGCTTATGTCGATCTTCCAGCTCGTCAGCTTCGAGGCAAGACGAACGTTCTGCCCTTTCTTCCCGATGGCGAGGGAAAGCTGGTCATCGTTGACGATGACCTCCATCGAATGCTCTTCTTCATTTATATAGACCTTGGACACCCTTGCAGGCGCCAGCGTGTTGCAGACAAACTTCGCAATGTCCTTGCTGAAAGGGATGATATCGATCTTCTCGCCCCGAAGCTCCTGGACGATGCTCTGAACGCGGGAGCCCTTGACACCGACGCAGGCGCCAATGGGATCGATGTCGGGGTCTTCGCTGTAGACGGATATCTTGGCGCGTTCGCCCGGTTCACGGGCCGCCCCGATGATCTTGATGATCCCTTCCTGGATCTCCGGCACCTCAAGCTCAAAGAGTTTCATGAGAAACCCGGGATGGGTTCTCGACATGAGGATCATGCAGCCCTTCTGGCCTTTTTCCACGTCGAGAATAAGGCCTTTCACGCGCTCTCTCTGGCGGAACGTCTCGCCCGGTATCCCTTCTTTGAAAGGCATGAGGGCTTCCGTTCTCCCCAGGTTGATGATGTAATGGTTCTTTTCGACCCTCTGGATGACACCGGTGATGATCTCTCCCTTTTTGCCCTTGTACTCGTTGTAAATGACATCGCTTTCCGCGTTCCTCACCTTCTGTATGATGATCTGCTTGGCGGTCTGGGCGGCGATGCGGCCGAGGGACGACGTATCGAGCTTGATGCCGATGGCGTCGCCTACCATGCATTCGGGGTCATGATGCCTGGCGTCCTCTTCATTTATCTCCATGTCGGGCTCATTGACATTTTCAACGACGGTCTTGAACTGAAAGACCTCTATCTCTCCCAATTCTTCGTTGTAATGCGCCTCGAGATCGAGATGACTGCCGTATTTCTTCTTCGACGCCGACAATATAGCTTCTTCAAGAGCCTCGATAATGGTCTCTTTGGGTATTCCTTTTTCCTTTCCTACCTGCTCAATGACATAATTGAGATCAAAATACATCGTTACCCCTCAAAATCAAACTCCAAATGTGCCTTTTTTATAGCACATATCGGGATTGTAAACATACCTATTTTTTCCTCTATCGTCACTTCGTCGCCCGCTGCATCGACGATCGTTCCCAGGAACTCCCGTTTCCCTCCCACTTCCTCGTGAGTGATTATCCGGCACTTCTTCCCCCTGAACCTCGCGAAGTCTTCCCGGCTCTTCAGGGATCGCGTCAGACCCGGAGACGAAACCTCCAGGGTATACGGCTGTTCGATGGGATCTTCAACATCGAGGACCCTGCTCAGTTCACGGCTCACATACTCGCAATCGGCGATCGTCACGCCCCCTTCCTTGTCGATGAAGATCCTCAGAAGCCATCTTTTGCCGGAAGGGCGTAATTCTATCTCAACCAACTCCAGGAGGCGTTCGTCAAGGATGGGTGCAACTATGTCTTTTATCTTTTCTATGGTTTCCGTGGCGGATATCATCCTGACTAAAAATTAAAAAAGCGGGCTGAACCCACTTAATCTCATTGTTTTATCATAGTTTGCGGGGGAATGCAATGCCAAATACCAGCATTTCTGGTAACGTCAAGTATTTTGTGTCAGCAGCCAAAAACATAGTGCACCCCATAGCGTATGTTCTCATAGAGGAAGACTGCATACAGGATCCGCTCCATGCTGGTCCTGTTCTCGAAGACCCCCATGGG